>CAZCPK010000239.1:0-6797 GCA_964500755.1 uncultured Anaerolineales bacterium | reverse complement strand
CGCAGGCCCGTCCGTCCTCCCGGTGCTCGTCGTAGAGGCCGTAGAAGTAGCGGCCCCACTCGTGACCTAGCGTGTACCCGTTCATTTGTTGGCGGTAGGAATCGCTGAGGTCGCCCTTGTCGCAGGTTGAGACCACGCCGCCGGTGAAGTAGCCGTTGACGTGCGCCCAGGCGCGGCAACTCCCCTCGGTCCATTTAACGTTGACCTCGTCGGACTTCGCCCCGCCGGTGTACATCGTCACCCGCCCGATCTTATGCGCGCCGTTCGACATCTCGTAGACCGCGTCGGCGAAGTAGTTGATGACGCTCTCCATATATCCGCGGTGCGCGGAGGAGGGGGTGCCCGCATAGGAGACGGTCACGTCGATGGTGCGGGCGCTGCGGTCGTTGGTGGTCACACTGACCGGACTCCCGTAATCTGACGAGCCGGCTGTGTTGTACGCTTGAACCTTGTAGGAATAGGTCGTGTTGCCTGAGACGTCGCTGTCGGTGTAGCTGGTGGCCCCGTTGGTGATCTGAGCGATCGTCGTCCCGTCGCTGCCGTCGGGAGAGCGCACGACCTTGAAGTTTGCATTGGCGTCGCCCCGCCAGGAGAGGCGGACGTTGTTCTCGCCGTCCAACGTCGCGCTGAGCTCGGTCGGCGTCGCGGGCGCCGTCAGCGCCTCGACCGTCACGTTGTCCACCTGCCAGTACCAGCCCCAGGTGACGTTGTGGTAGCGGAAGCGGACGATGACGTTGGACTGGTGGGCGGCTTGCTCCGAGATATCCAGAGAGACCGCTCCGTGGAAGTTGGCGCCCTGCTTGCGCCAGACGTTGGCCCAGCTCGTCCCGCCGTCCCGGCTCACCTCCACGTCGGCGATGGAATTCTGGTAGGCCTTGAAGTAGGTATCAAATGAGAGGCGGACCGCATCCTCTCCGGAGAAGTTGAGCACCGGGGTGCGCAGCTCGGCGTCCACGGGCTCCTGTCCGGCGTGATCGCTGTCGAGGATGGCGAAGCCGCCGCCTCCGGGGGTCGCATTGCCCCGACTGCCGGGATCGTTGAACGCCCAGTCCACGCTGGTGCTCCCCCCGGTCTCCAGGCTCCAGCCATTGGGAAGGCTGCCGCCGGCAAAGGTCTCGGAGACGGACGAGACACCGGCACAGGCAGCCGTGGTCGCATTTGCCTCGGTGCTGGGATCGGAGGTGTCGCTGCCCGCCAGCGCCCGCACCCGGTAAGAGTAGGTGGTTGCACAGGTCAAGTTCTGGTCGGTGTAGGTGGTGGTTCCGGCGGCAACGCGGGCTATCTGGGACCAGCTCGTGCCGTCGGTCGATCGGTCAAGGGCGAAGTAGTCCTCGCCTGTCGCGTTGTCCGTCCACTCTAGCGCGACGTCGTACGCCTCCGCCGTCGCCGTCAGATTTGTCGGCGCGTCGAGCGTCGCGGGGACGAAGACCTCCACGTCGTCGATCTGCCACCAGTAGTCGTAGTTGGCGTCAAAGTACTGGAAGGCAATTCGCACCCGAGAATTGCCCGTGTAGGCGCTGAGATCCAGGGTGACGGTTCCGGCGAAGGCGGCGCCGCTTTTCTCCCAGAGCGGGTACCATTGTCCGTCGTCGATGTCGACGTAGACACCTGCGGTTGAACTCTCGTAAGGCTTGAACTCTGTCTTGAAACGTAGCTTGGCGCTGCTATGATTGGAGAGATCGAACACCGGAGTGAGGAGCGCGGTGTCCATATCCACGCGGCCCGCGTGGTCGCTGTCGGCTATGGCGAAGCCGTCGCCGCCGCCCGTGTTGTTGGGACGGTTGCCGGGGTTGTCGAGTCGCCACCCGCCGTTGCCGGCGTAATCCCCAACGTCCCATCCGGTGGGGAGTGTCGACTCCTCGAATGATTCATTGACCAAGGCGGTGCTCTGAGGGGCTGGATCCCCCATGGCCTCGCGCGGGTCAAATTCTGCGGACCTCACGCCTGATCCGGGCGCAGCCAGGACCGGCGAGAGGACCAGGATTGTTGCGAGTAGGGCTAACAGAAGTGAGCGAAACTCCCCAGTGGAGGGCCGTACGGTGTTTTCTTTTGGTTGTGCGTCGTGTGACATTGTTGATCTCCTATGATTTTGGGCAGTGAATTGGACGACGTGATTGTGACAGCCCCTTTCTGGTCTCGTCAGGTTTGGACTATCAAGAGTTGCAACCAATCGCCATCCCCAATATGTCCTGAAGTAGTTTACTGCCGAAGATGATTACCCGCGATGTACCGCGTATCCGTTGAAGTTGATAGAGAGATCCTTGAGAGACCACCTCCTTTGTGTTGGATAACAGTTTTCTTACGCGGTGCATTACGGGACAGCGGTTGAGCGGATCAGAAATAGCTAGACCATAGAGTGTGGATATCATCCAGAGTGAGACGAGATAGAGAAATGTTACTTTTTACGTCTGGATCAGTGGTTTGCCTCGTCTGAGGGGAAATGTTGCGAGGGGTATTGTGCACAAAATCGGAATCCAATGCTCTGAATATCTTACAAATTGTGGAGCAGGCATACTTTGAAGCCAGGATTCTTCTCGTCTGTAAAGAGGACGTTAATCTAACATATTCCTATTCACGCTGTCACCAGATATACTCTTTTTCTCCAAGCTCCTCTTTCTCTACCTCCTCTTTCTCTAACCGTGCGCCAACCTGAGCCACCGCATTATACCACGCTTAAACGAGACCACAAAACCGCTTTTGCTGCTTCTGGAACGAAGAGATTTCACGAGTAAAGGGAGTATAGGTCGCGGATGATCTCCATCTTGATTACCTCCACCTGCTGATTCCTCCCAATGTCCTCAAGCAGGACGTTCTGTTCTAGGCTCTTATTGGTTTTTGGGTGAAATGCGGGATTTCGAAGCAAACCGGCGGATGTCTCAGAAATAGGTTGACACTTTCGGATAGCAACGCCCCTGTCTATTTGAGACCGATTGTGTTTCAACCGTGTTAAGTGTACCTGGCGCAACCGTACGCGTTAGCCGTACGCGTTAGCCGTACGCCGAGGGTTTGGCGCGCCCCTATCCCCCAGCCCCCTTCCCCCGCCAAGACCGGGAAACTCACCGCAGGTACCGGGGGCGGGGGAAGGGGGTTGGTTTTTGGTGAGGGGGAGAGGCTTCGCCTCTCCCCCTCACCCTTCTTTTCTCCCCCTCCCCGGAGCGGCGCGTAGCGCCAGCGGTGGGGAGGGGGAAAGAGGGGGTGGGGGCCAAAGCCGGCTCCGGAGTAGGTTGACACCTTTGGATAGCAATGAAGCATCCTGTGAAAATCAGTGAAATCCGTGGTAAAAAAAATACGGAACCGCCCAGAGAGGCGCCGTCTCGGTCAATCTCTCGCCTGTAACGCTCGACTGACGGCCTCCGCCAGACCACTCATCTCAAAAGGTTTGCGGAGCACCTCCCAGAAGCCGAGGCGCCGTAAATCCTCCAGCACCTCCCCAACCGCGTAGCCGGTAACGGCCAACACTTTGAGAGAAGGCTTCCTCTCGTGGAGAACGCGCACCAGTTCGCGCCCCCCCATCTCCGGCATGACCAGATCGGTAATCACCAGATCGATGTCCTCAAAGACGGGTCTGGATAACCATTTGTCGACGACTTCTTGACCGTTCCGAGCGATCAACACGCGGTAGCCCAGGGATTCCAAGACACTCAGCCCCACCTCCCGCAGTTTCGGCTCGTCCTCGACCAATAGAATCGTCTCCCCCTGTCCTTGGGGCATCGATACGTCCGGCTCTACGACCGGCTGCACCTCGGACGCAGACGTGGGTAGATAGATATAAAAGGTCGTACCTGCTCCCTCCGCCGTCTCCACGTCGATGTAGCCCTCATGTTGTCGGACGATGCCGTAGACTTGAGCCAGCCCCAGTCCGGTCCCTTCCCCCACGGCTTTCGTTGTGAAGAATGGTTCAAAGAGGTGTTCGAGCACCTCGTCGGTCATGCCAGTGCCGGTATCCGAGACTGTCAGGCGCACCCAAGTTCCCGCCGGCATATCTGCTACGGGCGGAGACTCACCGGGTTTGATCTGCAGATGCTCAAGCGCAAAACGTAGCTTCCCACCTCCCTGAGCGAGCAGGGCATCACGGGCGTTGAGCGCCAGGTTAATCAACACCTGCTGTATTCGACGGGGATCGACCTCCACCACGTAATCTTCCGAACCGCGCTCGTAGATCAGATCGATATTCTCAGGAACAGCGGGACGCAGAATTCTCAACACATCTTCCACAAAAGCCCCAAACTCCAACGGCTTGCGCTCCAGCATCGCGTGACTACTGAAGTCCAGGAGCTGTTGCACCAGGTCCGTCGCCTTGTGCGACGCCTCAATGATAGTCCCCAGGTCTTCCTGCAATGCCGGGGACACATTCGCACGTCGTTCCCCCATCTGGGCATATAGAATAATACTGGTCAACAAATTTCGGAAATCGTGAGCGACACCGGCGGCCAGCTGCCCCACAGCTGCCAGCTGCTCTTGCTTACGTAGCTGCTCTTCCATCTGACGACGTTCGGTGATGTCCTTCACAGTGCCGAGAGACGCCACCCGACCGTGATACGTCACCAGCCCCACGCTCATGTTGACGTAGACTCGTCTGCGGCCATCCTTGTGTAGCATGCGAAACGCGTACGTATCGGGCACCTCCTCCCCGGATTGACGCCGACGATAGCGATCCACGACCCTATCCACATCTTCAGGGGCCACGAGGTCACGAAAGTCCATCCCCACGACTTCGTCAACCGTATATCCCAACATCTCCGCAAACGCGCTGTTCACAAACTGCATCCGTCCATCCTGGATTAGGAAGACGCCATTCTGGTTCTGTTCGACCAGAATCCGGTACTTGCGCTCACTTTCACGTAACGCTTCTTCGGCCTCTTTACGGGCTGTGATATCTCGCCCGAGCACCACCAGCCCCTTCCGACGTCCATCCGGCTCAAAAATCGGCGCTTTTATGATGTCCAGTACTTTTCGCGTTCCCCCTGGTTGCGGGAGCACCTCTTCACTGCGAGAAAGTCCGCCCTCTCGCCAAGCGTGCTCATCCGTCCTACCACACTCCAGAAAAGCCTCCCGGTAGCGTGGGGCGGTATAGTCGGCCAGTTCAGCGTCAGTTTTTCCGTGGTAGTCCACATCCGTCAACCTGAAGAGCTGCAGATGAGCCCTGTTGGCCTCCAACCAGCGTCCTTCCCCGTCCTTGAAGCAGATAATATCGGGCGTCGCGTTGATCAACGCCCGCAGCCGCTCCTCACTGGCCTGCAGCGCGGCTTCCGCGCGTTTGCGGGCCGTAATCTCCTCGATGACCGAGATGAAGTAATCCAGTTCGCCGGACGGCTTGCGCACCAACGTCACCGTGATATTGACCCAGATGATCTCGTCGTCCTTGCAGATGTAGCGTTTTTCCAGTGAAAAGTTGGGGATGTCGCCAGCCAAGAGGCGACGTGCGTATTTGACGTCCGCATCCAGATGCTCGGGATGGGTAATGTCCTGATAATGCATTTGATACAACTCTTCACGTGTGTAACCCACGATCTCACAGAAGCGCTGATTGACCCGCAGCCAACGGCCGTCAAGACTGGTCCGCGTGACGCCCAACGGGGCCCGCTCAAAGACCACCCGGAACCGCGCCTCGCTCTCCCGTAAAGCCGCGTTGACCCGTTCCAGTTCTGCGGTGCGACGCTCCACCCGCGCCTCCAACTCGTCCCGGGACCTGCGCAGCGCCTGTTTGATCCCCTGACGCTGGAGAGCGTAGATCAAGGCGTGCGCCAGCAGGGATCCGCTGATCTCCTGTTTGAAGAGGTAATCCTCCGCACCCGCGCGAACGGTCTTGCGCGCCAGCGCCTCGTCCTGACAACCGGTCAGCACGACGATGGGAAGATTGGGACTATGTCTGTGCAGGGTGACAAACGTCTCTTCCGGCTCGCTATCCGGAAGTTCTAGATCCGTGAGGACGACGTCCAGGTGTCGCTCCCCCTGCGCGACCGCGTCTAGATGAACCAGACCCGTGGCTAGATCCGGCACGCGTTCCACCACAAAAGTCGGCAGGTCCCAACCTAATTGAGCGGCTTCCGCCAACGTTGCCCGAACGAGTTCCGCATCCCGTGGGTTATCCTCAATAGAGAGCACGTGAATAATCTGGTTACCCATGCGTCATCCTCTCCCTCCTACACCCTGAACAGAGGCTGAGAGTTTTCCAGATGTTAGCCTCTCTTACCGACTAGAAACCTGACTACTCTCAGTGTACTCTGCAAACGGAAATTTGCCAAGCAGAGTTAAAAATAAGATTTAGAAGCAGATCCCAACAAAAGAAAATCTCAGAAGTGACCACCTTGTGGTAACAGAAAAGCCCCCGCGCCTGGCGAGGGCTTCTGAGTGTATCTGTTACGCCACGCTACTCCACGGGCTCGTCACCGTCGTCGCTGACCAGAACGCGACCGCCCTTGAGTGCCGTGAGCAGGTCGCGACGTCTGAGCGCGCGCTTGCGATCGATCTCCCTCATACCGGCCCTGTCGTCAGCGAGACGCATCAGCGCGTCGAGCCAGGCGCCGCTCTCCACAGGCGTGTGCGCCACGCGCCAGCGCTCCACCCAGATGGGCAGCTCGTCGGCGTTGGTGATGCGCTCGTGGACGCGGGTCTGGGTGACGCCCTGGGATTCGAAGGTGATCTCGTATTCCTCGACCTCAGGTTTGACCGGACAGACCTGCATGCAGGCGCCGCACTTGATGCAGTAATAGTCGGCCAGCTTGAGCACGCCCTCGTTGTCGACGCGCAGCGCGCGCGTCGGGCAGATGTCGGCGCAGGCGAAGCAGCCCTCGACG
>CAZCPK010000238.1:0-6798 GCA_964500755.1 uncultured Anaerolineales bacterium | reverse complement strand
GGCAGGCATTGCTCACCGCCGGGCTGCTGGGTGTCGTGGGCGGCGCCTATCCGGCCTGGCGGGCCGCCAACCTGCAGCCGATCGAGGCGCTGCGTTACGAATGAGCCGGGAGAAGCGGACCCCTTGAAAAAAGCCACCAAGCGCTCACCGCATGGGCAGAACAACCATCACGAGGCAAAAGAGATGAAAAAAGATAGGATCATCGAGACACATAACTTGACGAAGATTTACGGAGACGGCGCGGAGGTGCGCGCGCTGGACGGTCTCGACCTGGAGGTCTACCGGGGGGAGTTCATCGCGGTGACCGGACCCTCCGGTTCGGGAAAATCGACGCTGCTCAACATGATCGGCGCGCTCGACCTCCCGACCGAGGGCGAAGTCCTCATCAACGGGCGGGCGCTGGATGAGGTCAAGGATCTGGACCGCTTCCGCGCCGAGACCGTGGGCTTCGTCTTTCAGCTGCACAATCTTATCCCCACGCTGGACGCGCGCGAGAACGTCGAGGTGCCGATGGTTGGCTTGGGAATCGCCGCCGGCAAGCGCCACGCGCGCGCCGAGGAGTTACTGGAGATCGTCGGGCTGGGCGAGCGCCTGCACCATCTGCCCAACCAGCTCTCAGGAGGCCAGCGGCAGCGCGTCGCCATCGCCCGGGCGCTGGCGAATCAGCCGGCGCTGGTACTGGCTGACGAGCCCACAGGCAACCTCGATTCGGAGAGCGGCGGCGACGTCATCCGGCTGATGCGGCGCCTCAACCGGGAGCTCAACACCACCTTTGTGATCGTCAGCCACGACCCGGCGGTCGCGCGCCAGACCAACCGCGTGCTCGTCCTGCAAGACGGCAAGATCACCGACGACCATCACGTCGGTCATCCTTTCGAGGAGGATCTTAAAGCATTCCGCGACACCGGTCTAGCGCAGGCCATCCTTGCAGGCAATGGAGAACCGCTCGAGACGCTTTCCACTGCGGAGAAGGAAGCGTTACGGCGTCTGCTGCAGAGGGATTCCCTGGTTACCGAACCGTGATCGCTCCTGCTCAGATACAGCCCAGAGAACAAAGATAGGGTGTGGCCATAAATCCCAGCCACACCCTACTGTGTCCGCCGTTCCTCTCCTCGGAAGTTACGGGATAAGACACAACGTACCTGCTCCCTGCCAATTACTCACATTGGCACTGAAAACCGCTGATATCGTGGATAGCCCACGTGAAGTTTTCCACCACCGCTAACAACTGCGCCTCGCACACACATCCGTCACACGGTACGGAGAGCGTCCCCTCCCCTATCCGCTGATAGAAGAGCGGCGGGTCATCCTCAAGGTTCTCGGTGAACGCTTCCCGGATAATCGCCCAATCCCGCGACTCCCCGCTCTCGCCCGTCAAGGATTTGTCCAGAGGAATGTGGATGCGATCGCGCGTGTCCATGGATAGATGGCGCACAACGCACGTCGTGTCTGTACAGGCCTCCAGATTCTGTTGCCAGCTCCCCATATCTCCGGCGATAAGCGGCATACTGTAAGAAGCGAAGTGTACCACAGCCAACGTGAACAGGATGAGCACCGTCGGTAAAAGCAGCCTATCATTGCTATCCATAGTCTACACCTTCCTTGTGGGTAATTATAGAATGTGCCGCAACGCTCTATACCCATGGTACAACAGAGGGCCGAGTTTGTCCCTAGTGAAACCACCAGTTTTTTCTGATAAACTTGGTCAATTGATCACTTAGTCGCGTGGTCCAGGGGTAGAATAAACGAGAGCGAGTCTGTTAAATGGGCTATCGGGGAATTTCTTAAAGCACGGTGGGTCTCTTGGACTTTTTCGGATTGTGAGCCCCACCAGCGTAGTCCACTGCGCCAGTTTTAGGGCTGCTCATTCCATCATCCGGCAAAGTCCCAAAGACCCGTCATTGTTTGAGCTTCCAGAGGTCCTCGGGGAGATTCTCACGTACCCAAGTGGCCGCCTCCAACCGGGTAGCAACGCCCAACTTGTGCAGGACGTTGCTCACGTGATACTCGACCGTCCGCTGGGTCACGCTAAGGTGGTCTGCAATCCGGGCGTTCTCGTGCCCGGCGACCAGTAACCGCAACACGTCGCGTTCACGGTCGGTAAGCTCTTCCCAGCGATCCCCGACCTCCCGACGCCAGCGCTGGACGCGTCGCAGTTGTTCCGGGCTGAGCAGTGTAGCGCCGCGCGCGGCGCGCCGGATGGCCATCACCAGACGTAGACCCGCCTCCTCCTTCGAAAGGAAGCCGACGACCCCCGCTTCCACCATCTCCGTGAGGTAGGCATCGCGGTCATGGGCGGTCAGCACCAGGGTGATGGTTTCGGGGTAATGGCTCCGAACCCAGGCTTCGACCTGCGAGGGGCGCGGGCCAGGCATCTGCAGATCCAGCAACAAGACGTGAGGGCGCAGGCGTGCGGTCAGGGTCTTCGCTTCCTCCCCGGTACCGGCCTCCCCTACCACCTCGATGTCGGATGCCGCCTCCAATATGGCCCGAATGCCGGCCCGGGTCACCTCGTGATCGTCGGCCAGCACCACCCGGATGTTCTCGCTCATAATGCCTCCTTTTCGTCATTACCCACCCAAGAAGCTGAGGTCTGCTACGCTACCTGCCCATGCACGGCATGGACGTAAGCCGAGAGAGAAAATTAGTGTCGTGTCTAACTATTTTCACATTTTGCCGGATTTTCTAGGGGTGTCTGTCGACGGGTCCTGATGTTCCTGTTCCACGTTCTTCACCGTCAGACCGTCATCGCCGGGATGACCAATTCCCAAAATGATGGGCAGCTTAATCGCCTATTAACACTTCTGTGCTATACTGTAGATATCTCGACTCGTAGCGACCTCTTGCCTCGCCTACCTCTCTGGACGCTGGCGCCGAACCAAATGCGGGCTTTACGTTTGAAGGATTGTGTTTCCAGAATGTCCTACTCACACGTGCTATTGCTTAACGCAAGTTACGAACCGCTGGCCGTGATCTCCCGCCGTCGCGCGCTATCTCTGATGTTGCGCGGATGCGTCGAGGCGGCCTGCGGCGATAGGACTATGATGCGAGGCGTCTCTCACAACGTCTACATCCCCACGGTCATCCGACTGCGGTATTACGTCAACGTGCCCCGGCGACGGGTCATCTGGAGCCGTAACGCGGTGCTGCGTCGTGATGACTATACGTGCGGCTACTGTGGACGGCGACCGGGCGATCTGCAACGAGGACGTCGCCTGAGTCGGCGGGATTATACCATCGATCACATCCTGCCGGTGAGCCGGGGCGGGAAGAACACCTGGGGCAACACCATCTGCGCCTGCGCCACCTGCAATCAGCGCAAGGCAGACCGCCTCCCTCACGAGGTCAACATGAAGCTGCTCTGGGAGCCCAAACGGCCGCGCGCGAACTACGTCGTCGTCTCCGGGGAGATCCCCACCGCCTGGAAAACCTACCTTGAGGTGGGATGACCTCTCCCTAGCGCGGTTTCGCTAGCCGAGCGTCTGGCTCAACCGGCTGGCCAACACTTGCAGCTGCATAAAGCTGATGGGCTTGAGCAAGACGAGGTCCGCATCCGACTCGACCAGCTCGGCCATGTGCGAATCCGCCGTCGCGACGAGCACCCGCACCTCGGCCAACCGTTCATCGGCGCGGATGTAGCGCAGTATCTCACGACCATCTACGTGAGGTAGATGCAAATCCAGAATAATGACTTGCGGCTCGAGAACTTCCAGGCGTTCCAGAGCCTGGGCGCCGTCAAAGATAACTTCCGTATCGAACCCTCCAGCCTTCAGAGCCTCGGAAAAAATGGTCGCCAGGTCCGCTTCGTCCTCGATCACAATAGCTAAAGGTCGTTTGGTCACGCAATAGCCTCCTTTCTCACGTGTACGATGGGCAAAATAACGGTAAAGGTCGTCCCCTCACCCAGTGCACTCTTCACCATGATACTACCATCCATCAAATCTACCAGCTGCTTGACGATGGACAGGCCCAGACCCACGCCTTTATAGCGCCGCGTGGAAGAGCTGTCGAGCTGATAGAAAGGCTCAAAGATATCGTCGATAGACTCCTGGGGGATCCCGGGCCCGGTATCAACGACGTCGAAGGCCCAGTGCACTTGGTCAGGACGGTAGAACCGCACGGTGATCCCACCTTCTTCCGTAAATTTGATGGCGTTATTGATTAAATTAACCAGGATCTGGTGCAGACGGTTAGGATCTCCCAACAAGAAGTCGGGGAGATCAGAGCTCACCTCGGTACGCAACGAGAGCTCGTGGGCCTTGGCCAGCATGTCCATGGTAGCGTGGAGCTCGTCGGCCAACTCACGGGGAGCGAAGGTCTTGCTCTGCACGGAGAGTTGTCCCGCCTCGATACGCGCCTGGTCGAGCAGGTCGTTGACGATGCTGACCAACTGGGTGGTGTTGACCAGGATACGTTTCAGCGCGTTACTCTGTTCATCGTTGACGTCCCCGTAGACGCCGGCCTGAATCATCTCAGTGAAGCCCTGGATGCCGGTGAGGGGCGTGCGGAGCTCGTGGGAGACCATGGAGACGAAGCGGCTCTTGAGGCGATCGAGCTCGCGGAGATATGCGTTGGCCTCCGCCAGCTGGCGATTCGCTTCCTGGAGGTCGCGGGTGCGATCCTCAACGCGCTGGTCCAGCTCGCGGTTGATGGCGCGGAGCTCGTGGAGCGCGTTCTCCAGGCTGTTGGCGGAGAGCCAGGCGACGAAGGCCACTGTGAAAAAACCAAACATAGTGGGAAATGGCGGTGCCCCCTGAGCATAATCAGGCAAATTCAACATAGCAACGACTGTAATAACGACGCTACAGATTCCAGCCATAACAAAGCTGGCCCAGGAACGCAGGACCACACTCGCAATAAGAATGGGGATTGTAAACAAAAACAGTACCCGACCTTCAACAACCTGCCGAGGATCATCCAAAAGAGCAAAGATCCCAATCAATAACAGCAAAAAAAGCGAGCCGGCAGTTACACCGTAGCCATGACGATTGAGGATAAATGAGATAATCACCCCAATAAATACAGCTAGTACTGCTAATCCAGGCCCAAGCATCAGCTCCTGATCCACTGCACCAAAGAAATACAAAATAAGTAAAGCAGCAGACATCAGCCCCGTCAGCAAAGTGACGCCCATTAAAAGCACATTTAGTAAGTTCCGTCTTCGAGCGTCTTCCGGATCTGCAGAAGAAACATGAGTCAAACGGGCAAACAAGCTCATTTCATCCTCTTCAATTTTCAACTAGGGCCAATGCACTTAGAATAGCTGAACGTACCACCAATTCAGGACAATAAAGGCACTTACCGATCCATAAAGGCGGGTATGGTGGTTCCATATGGTCAAGAAGCCAGATTCGCGCCTCGTCTATCACCGACCCCGAAATCGGATACCCCCAACGCCTTGCAATCTCCAGAGATTGCAAGGCATAAGCGGTCTCCTCTGCAGTAGGGAAATAGTATCCCCAAGAGCCATCCGGATTCTGGGTCTCACAGAGCCAGTCGACAGCCGGCTCAATCAACTCGTCGGCATAGCCAGCAGCCGCAATGACCGCATGAGAGGTTGTATAATAAGGGGATACGTGCCATTTGTCATACCAAAAAGCTCGTTCGGTACGCACTGTCCGCAAGAAGTTCAGAACTTTCTTAACTACGGGATGCGTCCGACTTAACCCGGCCTGCCTCAGAGCGCCCAGCACGTGAATATTCGTACTGATCGAAGGGCTAGATTCAAGTTCAAAACAACGAAAATAGTAGACGTGCTCGTACTTAAGCACCGTTTCGATATCCACAGATCGACCGTAACGCTTTAAGACTTCGTAGGTCAAACTGGTGTCGTCTCCATCATTAGGTGTGTAATCCGCAGCAAAACCAACACCTCCCCCTGGCTGCCAGGCGTTCTCGAGAAAATCCAGATGTGGATCACATAACTCCAATAAATTCTCATCAAGAGATTCGATCAAAGAAAAATTCCACAACGTCCAGGCCTGCTCGAAGACATCAAAAGGAACGACGTTCGGTACCGCGCCGCCTTCAGTGACGTCTTCAAGATAATTAAGTGCAAGCGGATCTCCAGGTCGAATATACCTTATAAAGTAAGCGGTGGCTGAAGGGCTATGACCCACCGAGCCATTTGACTCCTGCAAATTTTCCATATCCAGCAAATGCAAGCCATCGTTCCCTGCCATCTCAGAGGAATGCGCGATGGTCACCTTTCGATTAATCATTTTACTGGGAAGTGCTGAAAGTTTGGCAGACCGATGAGGGATTAATTTCTCTAGAAGTCGATCGCCATTTTGGGTGTGCAAATCCATAACCTCGTTGGCTTCGCGAATCAGTGTCGGGACGATCATTTCAAAACCAACGGTTGCACCAGCGGCATCAGAAGGCAAACATTTGACCATTCGTTGTACAATATGTTCAGCACGCTCTAAACGGCGTTGATCCTCATAATCACCATACCTAGCCAAGACATTCATCGCTGCCAGGGTGCAGATCACCCGATCGTGATAATATAAGGGGGCCTCCGCTCCCCAGGAACCATCGGGGAGTTGTTTCTCGCGCAACCACTGAAGCGCCCGCTCTCCCATCGGTTCACCCAGATCGATCAAGCGGGCAACCCAGGCCGTATCGTAGACGGTGTTCGTCATCTTACCGGGCCCGATTTCCGTAAGCAGCTTCTTTATCTCTGCGCGCAGGTTCATCACTTACCCCTTCACACCCAATTCACTCGGGCAACTCTACCTCTGACAAAGGATACCAGAAGCCGGCCTGCGGGTGAATCGCTCCAACGCCGAGGATGCT
>CAZCPK010000237.1:0-6842 GCA_964500755.1 uncultured Anaerolineales bacterium | reverse complement strand
CGAGCAGCTGCTTCAACTTGTCGACCAACGCGGGGCCGCCGCGCACGTAACAGGCCGTGCCCAGGCAGACGCTGATCTTGTGGCGTCCGATGGGTTGCATGCGGAAGGAGGAGTAGAAGGTCAGGACACCGTAGAGGTGGCTGAGGGGAACGTCCAACGCGCTGGCGATGTACTTCTGCATTGGCTCGGAGATATAGCCAACCTGCTCCTGGGCCAACGTGAGCACCAGCATGGTCGCTCCCGGACGGTCTTTGTTTTCAGCCAGAATCGTGTCGAGCGGCTCTTGGATCTTCGGCTCGAGCGTCTCCAGCTCTGCCTCTTTGGGAATTGCTGTAGGAGTTGCTACCATAATCTCACCTCAACTCAATACATCTTTATCAATATCACCGTTTTTATGCAACACGATGTCCCCTTGGGACATCGTGAAAAAGAGCACGGTCACTCTCCTGCTACATTATACCACTTGTTAGGATTTACCAAAGTGACATTGCTCAGGGTTTCGTTTGTCGAGTTGCGAGGGCATCCCCGGGATTTCGAAGCGAGTGGGCGGCGAAGATCCTCGCCCATGTCGCAGAACGTGCTTAGCCGTGCACAAGGCAAACGCAGCCGGGTTGATGACCTGGGTACGCGTTGCCAGAAGGCGCTGAGCAACCTTAGCAAGCCTTAGAACCGCTTCGTTTGCCCACAAATCGTGCGGTTGTTTCAGCGTCTTTCCCGAGTATAATGGGGCCACACAGTGAAAGGCCGCCATGCAAGGAAACGAAATCCATCTGCTGCCAGCACCCCAGCAGCTGACACGAACCGGGGGTAACGTCGCCTCATCTCCAGAGATCCGCGTCGGTCGCCCCGACGGCGTCTCAAACGTTGAGGTTGCCATCGACCGACTGACGCGGCATCGGCGCGATCTGTCCGGGGGGCAGTCACTACGCGAAGTGGTAGGGCGACCACTCACCTTTCCAGGAGCAACCTCATGACGCTCACGTACAGCGAAAACGTCCACCGGGTGCGCCGCTATCTGGCAAGGCTGAACGATGCGGGCTTCCCAGACCGCTACGCCTCGCTGCGGCACACGCTCCTGCTCCTGGATAGTCTACGTCCGCCGACGGCGCCCTTTCGTCCGGAGCACGTGACCGTTGACCACGACCTGACCCGCCTCTCCATGCAGGAGTTCGGTTGGGCCCACGCGCTGCGCGAGGGCGCGGCGCCCATGACGACGGAGATCGACCGGCTCTCGCACAAAGAAAAGGCCGCCTTCCTACGCGGCGTGGTGCGCAGCGGTATGCCCATCGCACCAGGTTTGCTGCTGGACCAGGTCGGCAGATCCCACACGCTCGACTCACTGGTGCGCGACGCCCTGACGCTACAGCTCGCCCGGTCGGGCGTCCCAGACGGCTTTGACACCCTGCTCGCCAAGTCGTTCCGCAGCGCCCAGCACGACGGAGAGCCCAACGCGCTGGCGGCCCTGCTGGACATCGGCACGGCGCTGAAGACGCCCTTCCTGGACGACGAGACCATCCGCACCGCGCTGCGGACGCTGCCCAACCACGAAGAGCGCCTGCTGACCTGCCTGATCCGCCACCTGGGCGCGCTGCGCATCGAGAAACAGCGTCCGGCGTTGGAAGAGATGCTGACGACGGGCGCGGACCTGCCGCTGGGCCGGTACTTCGCCCTGGTCAATGCCTTGCTCCGACTGGGGGGCGCGGCAAGCGAGCAGGCGCTGACGCAACTGGCGGAGCGTCTGGAGCGGGCGCCCGACCGCAAGGTGCCGCGCGTCTTCCGGGACTACGTCGACGCGGGGATGAAATACTTGCGTGGGGAGAGCGTCACGCGCCCGGCGGACGGTCTCGTCATCGCCCAGTTTATGTTCCAGGGCCGCATTGGACGCGCCGGCAAGGGGAACAGCGGCGGGCTGGGCGTCTTCCTGGGCGCGCTCGGCGACGCCATGGCCCAGACGCCGGATGTCGCCCACGTCTACACGCTGGTGTTGCTCAACGCCACACGCGCCAAGGACGATCCGCCGCTGACGCTGGAGCTGGGTCCCGGGCACACCGTGCTGCACGTCCCGCTCTGCTGCCACTACCAGATCAACCAGTATCACATGATGGTCCAGGAGGTCGCTATCCAGGAGGCACTGACGCAGCTGCTGGCGACCTATCACGTGCGCCCGGATGTCTTCCACGTGCGCTACTCGGACCACGGCTCGCGGGTCGCGGCGCGGGTGGCGCACCGACTGAACAAGTCAGCGGTCTTCACGCTAACCACGGACCCCCACCGGCGGCTCACGCAGGCCTTCCCCGAGGCGGACGTGAGCGGGCTCGACGCCCGCGCTCTGACGGTCAACCTGCACAAGGTCTACCTGACCGATCAGCTGATCGACCTTGCCGACGGGCTCATCGCCATGCCTCACGGCGAGGGCACGGCGCCGCTGCAAGCCTACTTCCCGCAACTGACCCTGGATCCAGCCACCGAGCGCAAGCCGTTGCGCCAGATCGCCGAGGGCATCCGCCTGCTCGACGATCTCCCGGTGACGGAAGGAGAAGCAAGCGACGCGCTCACCGGCCTGTGCGCCTGCGAAGCGCAGCGACCCGGTCACCGGCTGGCGTTGGAATTTGAGAACCGGCCCATCATGCTCAACGTCGGACGCCTTCACCAAGTGAAACAGCAGGACGTGCTGGTCCAGGCGTGGGCCGAGAGCGGGCTCTGGCGACACTACAACCTGGTGCTGATCGGCGGCAACCTGGACGATCCCAGCGCGATGGAGCGAGAGATGCAAGCCGCCATCGAGGATACGTTTGCGCGCTATCCCGACGCACGCGGACGCTTCTGCTTCTTGCCCGCCATGCCCAACGCGGAGGTACGCCGGCTGGAAGCCGCCATCGTCGCGGAGTTGCCGGCGCCGCTGCCCCACGTCTACGCCTGCAGCAGTGCCAAGGAGGAGTTCGGTATCGCCGTGCTGGAGGCCATGGACGCGGGTTTCCTGGCCTGCGGGCCCAAGGTCGGCGGGCTCTCCAGTTACATCGCCAGCGGCAACAACGGTTTCCTCGTCGACACCGGTTCGGCAGAACGCCTGGGCGACGAGCTGCGCGAGATCCTGCTGAGCGACGTCCACTCGCCGGCCTCGCTTCAAGAGGTCGCCCGGCGGGGCCAGCGGACGGTCCGCGAGCGCTTTGATATCGCCAGCACCGCCGCGCGCTTCGTCGACTTCTATCAACGGATTGAACGGATTTAGCGGATCTCGCCACCGTCTTACTGCTTTGCCGTTTTGATGTTTGGCTTCTTCGAAAATGTCAACGGATTGAACGGATTAAACAGATTGGATACATAGGTGAAAATCAGTTACATACGCTAGAGAGAAGGGTACTATATATTGTGGTTGTGCTGAGCACAACCACAATATGACGGGGGCGCCGAGCACTGTTAACGTATTTTTTCTGACCTACTTAGCTGCTTTGATGTTTTGCTGCTTTGCCGTTTTGAAAGGTGAACCATGACCTATAACAAAGTCGTCATCCTCAGTCCGCCGTTTTACTCGCACTTCAACCCGCTGCTGAACCTGGGACGGGCCTTCGCCGAGGCGGGCGCCGAGGTCAGCGTGGCGTGCAGCGAAGACTTCCGCCCCCAGATCGAGGACGCGGGTCTGCGCTTTGCCGTCCTCGACATCAACCGCAACGCCAACACCGGCGTCGCGCAGCAGACCCAACAGGCCCGCGAGGAGGCCGAGCGCCTGGCGCAGTTCTTCGCGGCGACGCGGGAAGGCCCCCTCGCCACGCTCACGCTGCAATCGCGACACCGCCGGGAGGACATGCTCACCGATCCCGTACGGCTGCGTGGGGAGATCGCTGCGTTAGCCGAGGCCGAACGCCCGGACCTCTTCGTCGTCGACCAGCTCTCCTACGCGGTGACGCTGGCGCTCACCTGCCTGCGCCTGCCCTTCGTCACCTTCTGTCCCGGACACCCCACCTACGTACCCAGGGGCGACCAGCTCTTCGGCGTGCCCTGCGCCTGGCCCCGCGAGTTCGATGTGCCCGAAGCGGAACTCACCGCGCTGCGCGCCGGCGCCGCGGAGACCCGCGATCAGTTCACGGCGATCTTCAACGAGATCCGCGCCGCCTACGATCCCACCCTGCCCGAGATCGAGGATGCCTTCCGCCTGACGTCCCAGCGGGCCATTCTCTTCAACTATCCGGACTTCGGACGCCTGCATCAGGACGACGACGGCCTCCAGAAGATCTTCCTGGGATACGCGTTTCAACCGGAGAGCCTATCGGCGCAGTGGAAAACGCGCCTGCAGCGAGCCGTACCGCAGGCGCCGAAGATCCTGCTCACCTTCGGCACCTTCCTCTCCGCGCGGGACGACGTGCTGGCGCGGTGCATCGAGGGCATCCAGGGGCGGTATCCGGAAGCGCTGCTCGTCGTCTCGGCGGGCGCCAACGTCGAGTCGCTGGCGCGGTACGCCGACGAGCGGACCTTCGTGGAGCGGTTTGTGCCGCAGAAGGGGCTGCTGCCGAAGATGGACCTGGTGATCCACCACGGCGGCAACAACAGCTTCACCGAGACGCTCTACTTCGGCAAACCCATGCTGATCCTGCCCTTCTCCAGCGATCAGTTCGCCATCGCCCACGACGCCCAGCGCGAGGGACTCGCCGCCTGCCTGGATCCCAACGCCTTCAGCCCCGAAGAGCTGGCGGTGAAGATGACGCAGATGCTGAACCCGGCGCGGCGCCCCACCCTGACCCGCTGGCGGGACCACGTTCGGGCGCGGGGGCCAGGATACGGCGTGCGGCGTCTGCTCACCGGAGGGGCTGACGACGCATGAAGACGCCACGCCTCACCCTGGGGGACCTCTGGGCGCTGACCGTCGTCGTAGGTATCTTCATCTTCCTCAACACCCACCCCATCCGCCCGCACGACTTCTGGTGGCACCTCAAGGTCGGCGAGCTGATCGTCACCACGGGTGAGATCCCCACCACCGATCCGTTCTCCCTGACCCAGGCCGGTACGCCCTACACCTTCTGGGTCTTCTGGCTGGTGGATTCGGCGTTTTACGTGCTCTACCGCCTGGGGGGACCGGCGCTGATCATCTTCGCGCACGCCCTAGCGATCACCGCGGGCTACGCGCTCGTGACCTGGCTGGCTCACGCGCGCTCAGGCACTTGGCGGAGCGCCGCCTTCGCTGCGTTCTTCGCCGCCGCGCTGGGCCTCAACGACTGGAACGTGCGCCCGCAGGCCATCGGCTTTCCCCTGGCGGCGGCGATGCTCTGGGCGATCCACGCCTACCGGCGCCGTCCCCGCCGGGCGCTGTGGCTGGTCTTCCCCACCTGCCAGTGGATCTGGGCCAACAGTCACGGCGCCTTCCCCATCGGCCTGGTGCTGATCGGGCTCTGGCTGGCGGACGCGGGCTGGCGGGCGCTGCGGGAGAGGCCGGACACCGTCGCGGCGGCATGGGCGCGGGTGCAAGGCCCGGCGGTGGCGCTCGCGCTGGCGGGCGGCGCGTGCCTGCTGACGCCCAAGGGCCCCCGTATCGTGACCTACCTGCTCAACATGGCGGGCGACCCTCGCATCCGCACGCTGATCCCGGAGTGGGCACCGCCGACGTGGGCGACGCTCAGCGGCAAGCTCTTCTTCCTGGCGTTGGCTCTCAGCACCGGCGTACTGGCGCTCTCCTGGAAGAAGGTCAGTGCGCGCGACGTCCTCACGTTCGTCGCCTTCGGCGTCCTGGCCCTGCGCACGTCGCGGGGTATCGTCTGGTTCGGCCTGGTCATGGCGCCCATCCTGGCGGACCACGGCACCAGGCTCGGACGGCGGCTGGGGCAACGTATCGGACTCACGCCGTCGCACAATCGGGGCATCCCCGCGCTCAACACCGCCCTGCTAGGCGTGCTGCTGCTGGCGGCGGTCGGCACCCTGCCGTGGTTCAAGGCCGCGCTGCCGCTACCGCCGCCAAAAGCGGGGCTGCTCTCCAGCGAGACCCCGGTCAAGGCGACGGCGTACCTGCTGGATACCGCGCCGCCCGGTCCGCTCTTCCACGACCTGGCCTTTGGGAGCTATCTGATCTGGGCCGCCACGCCGGAGTACCGCGTCTTCGTCGACACGCGCATCGAGCTCTATCCGCTGGAGGTTTGGCGGGACTACGTGACGATCTCGGCGGCGGAGGGGGACTGGGAAGCTCGGCTGGCGGCGTACGAGGTGCGGACGCTGATGTTGAGCCGCCAGACGCAGGGGAGGTTGGTGGAAGCGGCAGGCGCATCGGAGCGCTGGACGGAAGTCTACGCGGACGAAACGGCGGTGCTCTTCACGCGGGGGGGCGCACTCACACCATCCACACCTGACTGACCATCACGGCTCCGCATCACGGCTCCGAACCCAGAGCCCAGAGCTGCGCACGCTGATCCTCGTACTCCAGCGTCCACACATCATCTTGAGCCAGAACGCGCGAGAGCTCCGATTGCAACTCCTTATCCAGCAGGACGCGGTTCACACCGTAAGCGTCAAAGAGCTCCGCGTAGCGCACCCCTCGGCCCAGACGAATATAATCCTCCCACATCTCCAGCGGATAGAGTTCCACCCGAGGATCGATAAAGACGCCCTGCTCCGGCAGCGCCCAGATCAGGTAACTGCCGTAGCCCATTTCGTTGAAGAGCCGCCCGCCGGGGTGAGCCCGTAGGTACGCCGCCGCCTCCAGCGGCGTGGAGGTGCGCAGCAACGGGCCTTGGGGCACCTCGCGCCAGACGCCCTCCCAGTAGGTCTCCGGTAGAGGAAGACGCTCGACCCACCACGGCTGCACCAACAGCACCGGCACGAAGAGCAGCAGCGTCACCGCGGTGAGCGCGGGCGAGAGCAGG
>CAZCPK010000236.1:0-6856 GCA_964500755.1 uncultured Anaerolineales bacterium | reverse complement strand
GCCAGCAAGCCCGACATCATCCCACCGGCCAACATGGCCGCCAGCAGCCCGCCCCACCGGCTGTTGGTGACGCTGCCGATCAGCGCGGCGAAGAAGGCCCCGGTCAGCATCATCCCTTCAATCCCAATATTGATAATACCACTGCGCTCACACATCACGCCGCTCATGGCGGCCAACGCAATGGGAACCGCCCGCAGCAATGTCGACTGGATCATGCTGGTGAGATTCATTGAGCGGTCCCGCGCGGCCCAGGTCAAGAAGGCGAGGATGAAGACGACCGCCACCCCGCCCAGCGCGACGTTGACGCGCCGGAAGCCGCGCAGCAGCTGCCACAAACCCAAAATGACGTTAAGGCCGGCCAAAAGCAGGATCCCATTTCGCGTGTTGAAGACCAGATCGGGGATATTCGCCAGTTCACTGCTCGATATGTTAAAAGTAAACGTTGTCTGCTGGCCCGCAACTAAACCCGGCAAAAAGAGTAGCAAAATGATCCCGGCAAGGACCAGGAAGGCGATGCCCATGTTGCGCGCTCTGTTTGTTCCTTCTGAGTATATCGTATCAACGGTCACGTTGCATACCTCCTACATCTGACCCCAGCCGCGCGTGAGCACCAGTTCCTCGGCCTTCCCCACCTGGACCCGGTAGATGGTCCGGATGATGGCCGGCGCAGCGATAAAGACGATGATCAACCCCTGCAAAATGGACGTGATATCGATGGGGATCTTGGCCACGCCCTGCATATTGGTGGCGCCGGCCCGTAACGCGCCGAAGAGCAACGAAGCCAGGACGACCCCCACCGGATGGCTGTTGCCCAACAGGGCCAGCGCGATGGCGTCAAACCCGTAGCCGGCGTAGAAGGAGTTCGGCATAAAGTGGATATCACCCAAGATGTCCGCAGGCGCGGCCATGCCGGCCAACCCGCCGCTGATCAACATGGTCACCACGATAATCCGGGAGACGTTCATGCCGCCGTAGCGCGCCGCATTAGGACTCTGTCCGACCGTCCGGATCTCGTAGCCCAACGTGGTCTTGTAGAGCAACCACCAGATGAAGGCCGCCGTGACCAGCGCCAGTAAAAAACCCGCGTGAAGGCGGATGCGTTGATTACCAGGAAAGAATTGTGGGAGGTAGGCCGAGGGCTGCACCTCCGGGCTGACGGGGCGATAGCCAGGTCGCGCCATGGGCCCACCCACGTCCAACATAAACTCGGCCAGACGGTAGGCGATGTAGTTCATCATGATCGTGTTGATCACCTCGTGCGCACCGGTCTCGGCCTTCAACACGCCGACAACCCCGGCCCACAGGGCCCCACCCGCGATCCCGGCCAGCATCGCCAGCGGAAGATGAATGATCATCGGCAGTCCCGTGATGCTGTAGCCCACGAAGACTGACGTCAGGCCGGCAACGAAGTACTGCCCCTCCGCGCCGATATTGAAGAGCCCTCCCTGGAAACCGACCGCCACGGCCAGACCGGCGAAGATATACGGCGTTGCAATACGCAGGGTCTCCGTGACGTGGTAGAAGTTTCCAAAGGCGCCGAAGAAGAAAGCACCGTAGGCCTTGGAGATCACGGCCCAGGCCTGTCTGAAACCGGGAAAAAGGCCCTCGCCAAACGCTGTGATCACCGTCTCATCCGTGAAGATGATCAGCAACGCGCCCAGGATCAGGGCCGTAAAAATAGCCAACAAGGGCATACGCAAGCTGATAAACGCCGCCTTAAGGCGCTCCAGCCACGATTGATCCGCTCTTCCTGCACTTTCTTTGATACTCATACGTCCTCCTGGGAATCCACGGGGGCTTCCTCGGGGCGCACGCCGGCCATCAACAGCCCGATCCGCTCCTTAGTCGCCTCCTCCGTCGACATGGTATCCATAATCTCGCCATCGTACATTACGAGGATACGATCCGCCAGACTGAGCACCTCGTCCAACTCGGCGGAGACGACGAAGACGGCGACGCCCTCGTCTCGCTTCTTGAGTAGCCGAGAGTGAATGTACTCGATGGAGCCCACGTCAAGGCCGCGGGTCGGCTGAGCCGCGATCACCAGTTTCACGTCCCGGCTCAGTTCGCGCGCCACAATCACCTTCTGCTGATTACCTCCGGATAATTTGCTCACCAGCGTCATGATGCTGGGCGTACGGATGTCGTACTCATCGACCAAATTATCCGCGCGTCGAACGATTTCATTCTCTTGCAGGACAGGACCTTGAGCGATCGGCGGCAGATAGTAGGTGTTGAGGATCAAGTTATCGGCGACCGGATAGCCGAGGACCAGGCCGTTTCGCTGCCGATCCTCGGGGATGTGTGCGGAGCCGGCTTCGGTGATCACCCGGGGCGTCCGGTTGAGGATCTCCTGATCCTGAATCTTCATGGAACCGGATTCTGCTTTTCGAAGGCCGGTCAGCACCTCGATTAATTCCGTCTGCCCGTTCCCCTGCACGCCGGCGACGCCGAGGATCTCCCCAGCGCGCACCTCAAAGGAGACGTTGTTGACGGCAACCTCCCCCCGATCCCCCATCACTCGCAATCTTTCGACCGCCAGCACGGGCTCCTGGGGCTGCGCGGCCTCTTTTTCTACCTTGAGGATGACTTCTCGACCCACCATCATGGCGGCGAGATCCTTCTCATCACTCTCCTCCGGCGTCGTCACCCCGACCAGCTTGCCGTCTCGCAACACCTCGATGCGATCGGCGAGCGCTAAAACCTCTTTCAGCTTGTGAGAAATAAAAATGACGGACTTGCCCTGCGAGGTCAGTGAACGGACGACCTCAAAGAGCCCCTCGACCTCCTGCGGCGTCAACACGGCGGTGGGCTCGTCGAGGATCAGGATGTCGGCGCTACGATACAGCAGTTTGATAATCTCCACGCGCTGCTGGACCCCGACCGGCAGATCTCCTACGATCGCCAGCGGATCGACTTCCAGACCGTACCGCGCGGAGATTTCCCGGATGCGTTGTGCTGCATCCTGCTGATCTAGGAAGAATCTGTTCTTGAGCGATTCCATCCCCAGCATCACGTTCTCGGCCACGGTGAAGACCGGAATAAGCATGAAGTGCTGATGCACCATCCCGATACCCAGGTTGATGGCGTCATTGGGGTCGTGGATCTCCACCTTCTCTCCATGGACGTAGATCTCTCCCGCGTCGGGTGTGTAGAGCCCGTAGAGCACATTCATCAACGTGCTCTTCCCGGCGCCATTTTCACCTAGAAGCGCCAACACTTCCCCTTCATGGAGCGTCAGGTCGACGTGATCGTTGGCCAGAACGCCGGGGAAGCGCTTGGTAATCTCTTTTAATTCCAGCACTGGAGGCATAACTCTCTCCTACGTGATCATGCTTAGTGGACGTTCGGGTTCAACACCGCGCGGGCTGAACCTTTATCCGCCCCGAATGAATCCATCTTAATCTCCGCTCACTTCTACAAACACGGGTACAGAAGTGAGGATCCTACCTCAAGGTAGGCAGGGGATCATCTAGAAACGAGAAAATACGAGATGTGTGAAGTGTCATACCCTTTACGCAGCACGTCCTAAAAAATACATCCAACGATCCGGCTTCACCGGGAGAACGTCAGAGGGGACTTGCACGTTCTCCATCCAACATCCACTACGTCTGTTTGGGACATTCCAAGGGGAAGCGCTTTTAGACTGAGCCCCAAAACGCTCTCGTGAGGATGTTGAGGGCGGCGCTCGAAAAGCGCCGCCCTCCGCACTGGTCAACCAGATTACTCACTGGTCCGCTCAAGATAGGCGTCCCACTGGGTGTCAATTTCACCATTGATGATGGCCTGACGGAGACCCTCGATCTCACTCACGATCTCATCCGAGACGGTGCCCTCGGCGACCGACGCGATACCCACGCCGTCGTTTTCCAGCGTGCCGACGTAGGGCGCATCACCCTCGAAGTTCTCGAAGTCGGGCTGCAGCATCAGCTCGATGGTGGCATAGACCGCGTTGTCCATGCGCTTCACCACACTGGTCAGGACCACGTCGGCGTATTCGGGCGCGCTGAAGGTCCAGTCGGTGTCTACGCCGATGACCCAGGCATTTCCCTGTTCCTGGACGGCCTGCGCGGAACCCAGACCTACGGGGCCGGCGACGGGCATAATCACATCGGCGCCCTCGGCCATGAACTCTTCCGCGACGCGGCGACCGTCAGAGGTGGACTCAAAGTTACCGACGAAGACGCCGTCGCCTTCCTCGGTGCTCCAACCCAGCACCTCGACGTTGGCGTCGTGCTGCTCGTTGTAATACTGAACGCCGGACTCAAAGCCGACCATGAAGATGGTGACCGTGGGGAGCTTGATGCCACCGAAGGTGGCGACCGTGCCGGTCTGCGAGGCCGCCGCTGCCGCGTACCCGGCCAGGAAGCCGGCCTCGTCGGTAGCGAAGGTCAGGCCACGGATGTTCCGGTAGGCCCCGCCGTAGTTGTAGTCCACAATGGCGAACATGGTCTCGGGGTTTTCCTGGGCGAACTCCTCGGTGGCGTCGGCCAACAGGAAGCCGACCGTGACAATCAAATCGGTCTCCTGGTTGAGCAGCTGGGTGATGTTGGTGGCGTAGTCTGTCTGCTGCTGGGACTCCAGCACCGTGCCCTCAACGTTGAAATCCTCCATGGCCTCCTCAATACCCCGCCAGGAAGTCTGGTTGAAGGAGCGATCGTCAACACCGCCAAGGTCGGTCACCATGCCGACCTGAAGGGACTCTTCCGTCGGCTCCTCGGCGGGCGGCTCCGTGGGGGCTTCGGCGGGACCACAAGCCGTTAACACCAGGATGGCGATCAAAACCATACTCAACAGCGATAGAATCTTCCTCGTCATGTAAATCCTCCTCAAAATAGTGTGTGTTAGGGTCTAAAATAGTATCGAAACGTCGCAGACCACGACGATTCGCGATCCACGCACTTCCGCTACGGATGTCTACGCCAGACCAAAAGACTACTTCCCGGACATTGGAAAATACCGGGGATTACTCGTCGTTTTGGACCGCCGTCAAACCAGGGACGTTTAACCAATCTCCAAAAAGGCCCCATCGCCTCAAATTCATTATACTACAGGGAGGTAAGGACACAATGTTAGAATTCACCACCTCTTCATCCGGGAGGATAAGAGCTCCTGATCGGCGACGAAATCCTGGATCTTTGCCCTCCACCGCCCGCCCGGAATGGATTACGGCTCCTTCTCATCGGAGGAGGACGACGTCTCCATGTCCAACTGCTCCTCTCCCAGCTCCATGCGAATCCTGTCGCCGGGCTCGAACTTCCCCTGAAGCATACTGACGCTGAGCGGACTCTCCACGTACCGTTGGATGGCCCGGCGGAGCGGACGCGCCCCAAACTGAGGGTCATAGCCTTGTTCGGCCAGCCAGCGTTTGGCGTCGCCTGAGAGCTGCACGGTCAAGTCGTACTCGCTCAACCGCTCCAGCACCTCGGACATCTGCAGATCGACGATAGCTTCGACGTGCTCAAGCGTCAGATTGTTGAAGACGATAATCTCGTCGACCCGATTGATAAACTCGGGCCGGAACGTCTGCTTCAGGGACGACAGCATGCGCCGGCGGGCCTCGTCCTGCTCCGCATCGCGGCCCCGCATAAAGCCCAGGGACCCGCCACGCCGCAGATGCTCCGTCCCCACGTTGGACGTCATAATGACGACGGTATTGCGGAAATCCACCACCCGGCCTTGTCCATCGGTGAGGCGCCCCTCATCCAATATCTGTAGCAGCGCGTTCCAGACGTCCTGGTGAGCCTTCTCGATCTCGTCGAAGAGCACGACCTGGAAAGGGCGCCGCCGCACCGATTCGGTCAGCTGCCCGCCCTGGTCGTAGCCTACGTAGCCGGGCGGCGCCCCGAAGAGACGTGACACCGTATGCCCTTCGCGGTACTCGCTCATGTCGACGCGCAACAGCGCGTCCTCGTCGTCGAAGAGGAAGTGAGCCAGCGCCTTGGCCGTCTCCGTCTTCCCCACACCGGAGGCCCCCAGGAAAAGGAAGGAGCCGATGGGCCGCCGCGGGTCCTTGAGCCCGGCGCGCGCCCGACGGATGGCGTCCGCGATGGCGTGAATGGCTTCATCTTGACCGATAATACGTTCCTGGAGCGCCTCTTCCATGCGCAGCAGCTTCCTGGCCTCGGTCTCCATGACCTGCGCCACCGGGATGCCGGTCCACACCGAGACGACGGCGGCGATGTCCGCGGCCTCCACCGTCTCGTCGAGCTGATGGCTCTCCAGCCACTGCTCGCGCTTCTTGCCGAAGACCTGCTCCAGCCTGAGGCGCTGGGTCTTCACCTCGGCGGCGCGCTCGTAATCGCGCGCCTTGCCGGCGGCTTCCTCCTCCGCCTGCAGGCGGTGGATCTCCGCCTCCATGCGCTTGAGATCGGGTGGCAGCGTGAAGAGCGTGACCCGCAGCTTCGCCGCGGCCTCATCGATGAGGTCGATGGCCTTATCAGGCAGCTTGCGGTCGGTCACGTAGCGCTGGGAGAGCCGTGAGGCCGCCTCGAGCGCGTCGTCGGTGATGCGCACCTTGTGATGGGCCTCGTAACGGTCCCGCAGGCCCTGCAACATCTCGATGGTATCCTCGACGGTGGGCTCCTCGACGAAGACCGGCGCGAAGCGACGTTCGAGGGCGCCGTCTTTTTCGATGTACTGCCGGTACTCGTCCAGCGTCGTCGCGCCGATGGTCTGGAGCTCGCCTCGGGCCAACGCCGGCTTGATCATGTTCGAGGCGTCGAGGGCCCCGGCGGCGTTGCCCGCGCCCACGACCGTGTGCAGCTCGTCGATAAAGAGGATAATCTCCCCATCGGCGCGCTCCACCTCCTCCAGGATGCCCTTCAGCCGCTCCTCGAACTCACCGCGGAAGCGC
>CAZCPK010000235.1:0-6865 GCA_964500755.1 uncultured Anaerolineales bacterium | reverse complement strand
TTTGCCACGCGCTTCCTGTCACAATGCAGAAAAGGTCTGGTGCGCCCCACTAGCGCAGCCTACTGCACTAGTTTTAGGGCTACTCACTCCACTACCCGGCAAAGTCCCAGAGACCCGTCTTGGAAAGCCCCAGAACCGCTTCGTTTGCCCCCCGGCGAGGCTCGTTGCGCGAAACCGAGAGTTGGCGTAGAATAGCAGCCAAGTCAACCCCTAGGGACGGAGTACATCATGCGCTATTATACTGAAAAGGCATCTCGAGAGTTACGCAAGCAGTTTGAACTGGAGGTACAGAGCTGGTCGCAGGTCTCCACACGCCCCATGTTCGGCTGTCCCAGCTACCAAGCTGCCGGTCGCCTTTTTGCTTTCCTGGTGGATGAGGGCGTGGTCATTACCCACATCCGCAAGGCCGACCGGGAGGTATTGCGCGAGCGCTTTACCGTCACCGACTTCCAGGCGGGTGAGCGGGTTATAGAGCGCTGGGCGCAGGTGGAGATCGACGACCGCCGCAACCTCGCTCACGTCATTCCCTACGTGCGCAAGAGTTACGAGGAGGCGTTGGAGAACACCAGCGACCTCTGGTCCGAAGAAGACGGTCCCTGAACACCCCAGCGCAAGGAGCCTAACGATGAAAAAAGAGTGGAGTATGGAAACGCGCGCCATCCACGCCGGGCACGACCCGGAGATCCGGGACGTGACGCCGCCGCTGCACATGGCGACGACCTATCGCTTCGTCGACGCCGCCGAGGCCGCCGAGGCCTTCGAGCGGGAGCACGTCCCCATCTACACCCGCTGGGGCAATCCCACCATCGCGGTGCTGGAGGCCAAGGTCGCCGCGCTGGAGGATGGCGAGGCCGCGCTGGCTACCGCCTCGGGGATGGCTGCGGTCAGCACGGCGCTGCTGGCGGCGGTGGAGCGCGGCGACCACGTGGTGGCAACCAGTGGGCTCTACAGCGGTACCTACGGCTTTATCACCGGCGACCTGCCGCGCTACGGCGTGGAGACGACGGTGGTAGACGGCGCTGATCCCGCCGCCTTCGAGGCGGCGCTGCGCCCCAACACCCGCGTGCTCTACCTGGAGACGCCGGGAAATCCCACGCTGGCGCTCAACGATATCGCGGCGCTCACCCGGCTGGCGGAAGCGCACGGTGTGCTCACCATCATCGACAACACCTTCGCCACGCCCTACAATCAGCGTCCCCTGGAGATGGGCGTCGACGTCGTGGTGCACTCCGCGACCAAATTCTTCTGTGGACACGGGGACGCGCTGGGCGGCGTGATCGTGGGAGCCGCGGCGTTCGTGCGTAAAGCCCAGCTCCGGCTGCGCACCTTCGGCGGCTGCATCAGCCCCTTCAACGCGTGGTTGATCGCGCGCGGGATCCAGACCTTTCCGCTGCGCATGAAGCAGCATAACGCCAACGCGCTCCGCGTCGCCGAGCGCCTGGCGGAACATCCGGCGGTCGCCTGGGTCCGCTATCCGCTGCATCCTTCACACCCGCAGTACGCGCTGGCCCAACGCCAGATGCAGGGCGGAGGCGGCGTGGTCGTCTTCGAGTTGGAGGGCGGGTTGGAGGCCGGGCGGCGCCTGCTGGATCGGGTCGACCTCTGCGTCCGCACGGTCAGCCTGGGGGAGACGCACACGCTCATCACCCATCCCGCCAGCACCACGCACCACAGCGTCCCGCGCGATGCCCGCCTCGAGGCCGGCATCACCGACGGGCTCGTTCGGTTGGCGGTGGGTCTGGAGGACGTCGAGGAGATCCTCACCGACCTCGAAGGGGCGCTGTAGACGGATGCGTCCTCCGGAAAAGTCGCGCGGCGTGCTGATCCTGTTCAGCTCTGCCTTCTGCCTGGGCTGGATTGGGATCTTTATGAACCAGATCGACGGCACGCCAGCGCCGACGGTGGTCTTCTTTCGCGTCCTGCTGGCGGTGGGCGCGTTGCTCGTCATCGCCCGCGACCGCACCCCGCCCCGGACGCTGCGCGAGGGGCTCACCTTTTTGGGCTTCGGCTGCCTGCAGGCCGCGACCTATCTCTTCTATCTGAGCGCCTTCCGCACGACCTCGGTGGCGAACGCGGCCTTCCTGCACTACCTGGCGCCCGTCTTCGTGCTGCTGCTGGCCCCGGTGGCGCTGGGCGAGCGCGTGGGTGGGAAGCTCCTCGGCGCGCTGCTCCCCGCGCTGCTCGGGACGGCGCTGCTGACCGGCAGCTATCGCCTGACGGGAGGGCTGCGGCTGCGACCGGGCGACGGGCTGGCGACGTGCTCCGCCGTGACCTACGCCGGCTACACATTGCTAGGGCGCGCCACCGGCTATCGTCAGCAGATCGGCGCGCGGCGGATGGCGCTGTGGGTCCACGTGATGGCGTTGCCCTTGATTGCCGTCTTC
The DNA here is from genome assembly GCA_964500755.1 of uncultured Anaerolineales bacterium. Classification (GTDB taxonomy): domain Bacteria; phylum Chloroflexota; class Anaerolineae; order B4-G1; family SLSP01; genus G713. Next base: position 4,481 of record CAZCPK010000235.1, on the reverse strand, counting down.
AACGTGGTGACGGGCTGGGGCGGCTTCGCCGTCGCGCCCCCGGATTGGCCGTACATTGCGCTGCTGGCCCTGATCTCGACGGCGCTCGCCTTCGTGCTCTTCTTCAAGGGGCTGCAGCTGCTGCCGGCCTCCCAGAGCACCCTCGTGATGCTGCTGACGCCGGTGACCAGTGCGCTGCTCGCCTGGCTGATCTTGGAGGAGCCCCTGTCCCCGCTCCAGGCGCTGGGCGCGGCGCTGATCATCGGCGCCGCCTGGTGGGCGCAACGCGCCCCTATAACGCCCTCCCTGCACGTCGACGGCTGACGAGCTCAGAAACTCCACTCCAGGCGCGCGGGCGGCAGCCGCAGCCGCCGGTCCAGGCGTTGGAGCAGCGCCGGCGGCGCGTCCAATTCGTCACTCACCGAGAGCCCCGTCGCGGAGCGCACGCCCAGCCAGAGCCGCGTGAAGGCGTTGACTGACGCTCGCAGGGTCGGTAGCCGGGCGTCACTGCCCGGCTCCGCGCGCGACGCTGGCCCCAGCGTGACGACGTAGTCCCCCGCAATGCCGCGCCAGGGCGCGTCCGCGTCCAGACGGCGCGCGATGGGGTCCGAGAGCGCCAGGTTAAAGCGCACCACCGCTGATCCCGGCAAGTGCGTCTGTGCGAGACAGCCCGCCAGATCGTTGATCCGTACCTGCCAGTTGGCGACGCCGCGCACCTCGTTGGCGTAGGGCGATTTCTGCGTCAACGTGCGGAAACGGAAGGGTTGTTTGAGGAAGTCCTGCAGCTGGATCTCGGCCGGTTCGGGTAGCTCCACGAGCCGGATCTGATCGCCCAGGCTGCGGATCAGGGCCAGCAGCTCCAGCAGCTGGTCGTAGGTCTCGTAGGCCATCCACCAGACGCGATACGGACCGCTCTCCTTGTCGGCGCCCACCATCCACAGGTGGTGCGTCAGCTCGCCCTCCGGCCCGTCGAAGTAGCCCAGGCCGAAGTCGTTCTTGATGGTGCGGAGCTGCAGGCGCGTGTTGAGCGGGGCCGTCAGCGAGACGCTGCCGTGATCCCGCAGCCGTCCCAGGCGCGAGGCGTGGACCGCCGCCCAATCCGCTGCGTCGAGCCGCTCCGGCATCCGGTGCCGCACGCCGACGTCCAGCTGGGCCGGGTCGAAGGCGAGCCAGTGATCGTAGTTGCCGGTCCCAAAGCCGAAACGGTCGTAGTATCCCTGCTCGAAGAACCAGAGCCCCATGGTCTGCACCCCGGCGGCGGCGTTGACCGCCACGGTCCGGGCCACCAATTCGCCCGCCAGCCCCTGTTTGCGGGCGACGCGACCGGTGGTCACGCCGGTGACGCCCGCGAAGGAGACGGCTCCGTCGAGATAGCGGAGGTCACCCTCCTGCGACGCGACCAGGCATTCGGCGGTCCCGTCCACCGCCGCGACGGACGTCCGCCCGGCAGCAAGGAACTCGTCGAAGAGCGCCAGCTGTTCCGGCTTCAGCTCGTCGTACCAGCCGACCTCCCGCCAGATGCGGTAGACGGCTTCCAGATCTTCACCTTTATGATACTCACGGATTTCAACAGTCACCATAACCTCCTTAGCACACAACAACGTCCCGGCAGTGCTCACGTTGCCGGGACGTTTCACTTCTTCACTTCAATCAAAAGTCCCAATCAGGTTTGGGCGAGGGCAGGCAAAGCACGCGTTCCAACTGTGCGAGCAGTTCACCGGGTCCGGCGAGGTCGGTGGTGATCGCCAGGCCGGTCGCCGGGCGCACGCCCAGCCAGAGTCGCGTGAAGGCGTTGACCGAGGCCCGCAACGTCGGCAGCGCCGGGTCGCGCCCGCGCTGTGCGCCGGAGTCCGACCCCAGGGTGACGACGTACTCTCCCGACACGCCGCGCCATGGACGTTCCGGCTCCAGGAAGAGCTCGATGGGATCAATCAACACGAGGTTGAACCGTACGGCCTCGGCGACGGGGAGGCGCGTCCGGGCCAGGCACGCCGGTACGTCGTTGATCCGCGCCTGCCAATAGGAAGTCGCCGACATGCGGTTCTCGTATTTTGACTTCTCGGTCAGCTGGCGGAAGCGGAACGGCTGCTTGAGGAAATCCTGTAGCTGGATGCCGGGTGGCTCTTGCAACGACACCATCCGCACCTGGTCGCCCAGGCTCTTGAGCAAGGCCAGCAGCTCAAGGAACTCCTCTCCGGTGCGGTAGGCGACCCACCAGACGTTGTAGGGGCCGTGTTCTCGATCGCTGTGATTTATCCACAGGTAGTGGGTCAGTTCGCCATCGTCGCCGTCGAAGTAGCCCAGTCCAAAGCCGTGCTTTGCCCAGCGCATCTCGGCCTGCGTCAGCTTGGGGGGATGAAGATTGATGCGCCCATGAGAGGTCCGGCGGGCCAGCCGGGCCGCGTGGACGGCCTCCCAGTCTTCGGCGGTGATGCGCCGCGGTACCCGGTGCCGAGCGTCGACCTGGAGCTGGGCCGGGTCGAATTGGAGCCAATGCTCGTAGCCCCCGTTGCCGAAGCCCAGCCGGTCGTAGAAGCCCTGCTCAAAGATGCCCAGCGCCGAGACCAGGGCGCCCTCGGCGACGTCGGCAGCGATGCGCTGCGCGGTGAGCCGGCCCGCCAGCCCCTGCTTGCGGGCGACGCGGCCGGTCGTCACGCCGGTGATGGCGGCGAAGGGTAGATCCACGTCGAGATAGCGTAAGTCGCCGGGTGCGGAGAAGGCCGCGCATTCCGCCTCTCCCTGAAGCTCGACGACGTGCCCGCGATTTGCCTCCAGGAAGAGCTCGAAGGCCTGTTTGGCCTGCTCCTCATCCTTGAGCCAACCGACCTCTTTCCAGATTCGACAGACCGCGTCGTGATCCCGCTCGGGATCGTAGCGCCGAAACTTTACGTCCATGCAAAGCCTCCCATCAGGCAGCGAGGTGCGCCCGGTTATCGTTGATCACCAGCCGGCGGGGTTCGCGTCAGCGCCGCCCACCCTTGAGTTGGTCCTGAAGTTCGTCTAGGGCTGCCTCGTCGTCGGAGGCAGCCAGCGCGGCCTGTTCGGGCCAGGTGGCGGGGTTCATAAAGGCCAGACCGGCTCTGCGAAGCACATCGCGCAATGTGTCGACCTCGGTGTGTGCCAGTTGCGCGTACGTGTCGATCCCAGCGTCGTGGAGTACCGCCGCAACCTTGGGACCGACGCCCTCGATGCGCGTCAGATCGTCGGGGGACGCGGTCTCACCGGATGGGGTGACCACCGTCTCCACAGTCTCCGGTGCCTCGGCGACCTCCGGCGGCGCAACCGGTGAAACCGTGTCCGGCGATGCGACCGGGCCCCTGACCGGTGACGGGTAGGCGCGGCGTTCCAATCGCCGCTGCAGCCGCCGCCAGAGCACCCAACCGATCAGCAGGGTCCCCACGCCCAGAAGTCGTACCCATCCAGCTCTATTATCGTGGCTTTCGCAAGATTCACACATCACAAAAACTCCTTTCCGCTATGCAGGGCGGTTGCCTTGAGGAAAAATCGAGTATACGTCAGGGTCGAACCAACCGTGACGAGTGTGTGCGCCGCGTAGAATTCAGCGCTGGCGCGGTGCATCCTATGTCTCCAGTATATCAACAGGCACGGGCGCGTCAATGTCACAAGCGGCTTGAGTTTTTACCACAGATTACACTGATTTTCACTGATTTCTGATTTCCCGCGTGAATGGGCGAAATCCTGAAGCCCGCGTTATCAAAACATTAATCGTACGCTAAAGTGGCCTTAAAGCGCGGCGGAGATACTGAAGGGTGGTCAGGTCTCGTTCTATAGGAGACCGGATACTCCATTGCAAGGCGGAGCTACATTGCTTAACGTATGACCCAGATCTCTTAACCCACATAAGAAAAGGAGTTACAATATGCTACGGAAGGTACTGCTTATGGCGCTTGTCCTGGTCACTTTCACCGGATGCGGGATCCGGGCCGTGACGCAGGAAGAGACAGATACGAGCGCGTCGACGCTCAGCGGACAGATCACCTTTGCCGGTAGCACTACCGTCCAGCCCCTGGCCGATAGAATTGGCCGGGCGTTTACCGAGGCGCATCCCAACGTGACGTTGGACATCGCGGCCGGCGGCAGTGAGGTCGGCATCCAGGCCATCCACGACGGGACCGTGGACATCGGCATGACCTCGCGGGCGCTCACCCCGGAGGAGGCCGAGGGGATCACGCCCCATCAGGTCGCCGTGGACGTCATCGCCGTCATCGTCAACGAATCTAATCCGGTGAACACGCTGACCATGGAGGAGCTGCGCGCTATCTACCTTGGCGAAATCACCAACTGGCAGGCGGTGGGCGGGGAGGATGCGCCGATCGCGGTGGTGGTGCGCGACGTCAACTCCGGCACGCGCGGCGCTTTCGACAAGATCGTTCTCGGTGGCGGGGAGCCCGACGCGCCCGGCCTGCAGAAAGCGCTCACGGCCAGCGACGTGGTGGCTATCGTCACCGAGACGCCCGACGCCCTCGGCTACGTGGGGTTCG
>CAZCPK010000234.1:0-6874 GCA_964500755.1 uncultured Anaerolineales bacterium | reverse complement strand
CATTCAATTTGGCTGAAACATGCTCTATTTTGACCAAAGAATCTGGCCTATAACATCACAGCACCGGGGTTCTCCTGATAAGCACTAGGATAGTATCCCGAATGGATAAAATCGTAACTACCGTAGCTGAACTGACTAATACTGTAAGAGTCAAGATCTGGAACGATAGAGAAAACATAGTATCCGTCTTCATCATTATAGTCAAAGACCAAACTATACGCAGCCCATTCGCTTACTTGATAGACATCCACCTCCAGAACGTAATCGCGGAATCGCCCAAAGGGAGAGGTGACGACGACGTAGCCATCTGGGTCCTTAACCGTTAGCTCATACTCCCCATCCACGTACGCCGCTTTCGCAATGTCGTTTTCCGCCACCTTCCAGCCACTGCCGGGGTCGCTGAAGTCGTCGAAAAAGGTCCCCTCCAGATTCAGGGGATCTCCGAAGGCATTGAGGGCCAAGGGGAGATACGCAGTATACACCTCAGTATCGGAAAGTGGTTCAACGGCGGTGAGCGTCTTTTCCGACGCCGTTCCAAGTTGCATACCGACCGGATCCGGGGAAACGGATGCCGTTCCTTGTGCCACCGAATGCCATGCTCCCCACCCCCACAACAACCCAACCACAAGAACGCTGACGAACAGCATGGATCTACAAATCTTCATTTATTCCTCCTTGATCAGGGATTACAAATGTCTGTATACGCGAGGACACTCGCTACAGCCGCCTCCGCAGCCAAATATAACACAATACAATATGTGTGCAAGCAACTTAACTCCAGTAAATGAGGATAGCATCACTCACAAATATCGTATTATTGTCAGCGAGCGTTCTTCTGCCGTACCCAAGCGTATTTGGAACTACTTCGTTTATCCAAAGTTCCAAAAACTTGCATTTTCAAGATATTTGCCTTTATAATAGAGATGTCGGTGTCCCGTACTTCCCTGCAAAACGGCTCTGCACCACACCTTTTCCCAATCACTTCTGAAAGCCACCCCCACAAAGGCGGACGTCCATTCACGCGGTCACCGATTCCGACCTAACGAGATGGCGGCAATCCCCCAGGTGAATACGCGGATAAGAGGGAAAGGAGGTGCCCATGCAGTGAGATCAGCGCTCCTTCAAGCTCATCCATCAATGCACACGTACGAAAGGAGATTTAGAATGGCTGCAAAACAAGAGAGGAAACCCAAAAAGGGGAAGCAAGCGACCTTCCACGTCCGAGGCAAGGTAGACATTGAGGCGCGAGAGACGTTCCCGCAGGAGATGGAACTGCACGCTTACGCCTTCACGCCAAGCGGCGCACCGCTCGGCAGCGCACCGATTGACGTCGGAGAGGGTACGTTTAAAATCCCGCTCGAGCTGCCGCACCCCGGCGCCATCGACCTCATCATCGGTCCGGCCGGTGACCCCAAGCGTATCCGCGACTCTCGAACGTACCGGCGGCATTTTGACGCCGATGCGTGGCACGAAGCGGACGACCGTTTCACCCTCGAACCGGAGATCACGCTGCCGCCCGAGATCTGGCGCCCGTGGCTGCCGATCCGCGTCTGCATCTCTGGGCGCGTACGCAAGGTCCACATCGAGGACGGGGAGACCGAACGCTGTCCTGTACCCTACGCCAAGGTGGAGATCTTCGACGTCGACCGCGAGATCTGTCTCTGGCCCCACCTCAGAGATTGGTGGAAACTGGGCCCAGATCATCCAATCGTTCGTCTACCGGAGTTGTTGAAGGAACCGCTGCCCCTCCCCGTTACCTTTGCCGCAAAACCTGGAGGGTAAGCCTGCGGTAGAGATTCCGAGCCGTGGTGAGCTGCAAACCCTCTCCGCCGAAATTGCCTCTCCGCGCCAGGAGCTGACCATCACCTCCAAATTGGCGCCCTGGCGCATCTTCCCCCGCTGTTTCTACAGCAAACAGAAGGTCTGCGAGACCACGACCGACGAACAAGGGCGCTTCCACTGCTGCTTCAACTGGTGGCCCTTCTACTTCCGTCGGGGGCGGCTGCGCTACGACGCACGCCCCGACATCATCGCGCGCGTCACGCAGGTCATCGACGGCGTCGAGGAGGTCATCTACCTGGATCCCTACACCGGCACGCGCTGGGACGTCACCTCGGCCTACCTCGACCTGGAAACAGACGATCCGCGCATCCGCTGCGGTAGCGGCGACAATCCAGAGCGCCCGGCGGGGACCACGGTCTTCTTCACCCGCATCGGCGACGACGAGGTCTATGACATCGACCAGAGCACCGGGCTCTACGACATGCCCGGATCGCCCATCCAGGACGTCGCCTACGGGCACCGCCTCAAAATTTACGCCCAGTTCGGCGACATACTCAGTCAACACGCTGCCGCAGGCAGCGCGACTCCACCCTACTACTACCGCCTCTCCTACACCAAGGACGGCACGAACTACACGCCGCTGGCCCGCCCACTTGAGGACACCCGCGTCCACAAGTTCTCGCTCTTCAGCGAGACGCACACGCTGGGACCGGTGACGGTCAATGGGGAGCCGGCGCTCTACGAAGTGCGCGATTTCGGCAGCTACCTCTGGTACAATCCCGACCTGATCGGCGTCTGGCCCACCCACGCGGTCGAGGAGGACACGGACACCTACACGCTGCGCCTGGAGATCTTCGACGGGAACGGCGTCAAGCTGACCTCGAGCGTCGTCGACTACCGCGACGGCACGCAGCCGCCCAACGGCACGCTACCCGCCATGTCCGACCGCTGCGACCTGGTCCTCACCCTCGATAACAAACCTCCGCTCCTTACTCTGCAAATCCCGGCGGTGATCAACGACTGCGGGGTGATCCCCTGGAGTCCGGGGCTCTCGCTCGACTTCGGCGTCAACGTCACCCAGGAGAACAGCCGGCTGCGCATGTGGCGGCTGGAGTATACCAGGGGTGTCGTTCCCACACCTATCACCCTGGATGGCGGTAGCTCGGCAACCGGCGCGCTCTCCCCGGTACACACCACCGTCAACGGCAGTCCCTTGCTCACCGGCCTGACGACCACCTGCGCCTTCTCCGTGAAACTGCTCGCGCGCCCGCACATCCGCAACGGGCGCCACTTCATCTACTACCGTGAGCAGATCCAGGCCATCGCCGTCGAGAAATGTCCACCGTGCCCACCACCCCCACAGCAACCGTAACGACACAGCACATCAGATCAGGGCCTCGGGCAATCCCCGAGGCCCTCTGTATATCCACTCACCTTAATCAGGTGCGATAGGCTCCCCAATCTCGACGATGACGCGCCCCAGGTTACCCCACTGCCGCAGAAACTCCTGCTCCGCTTGCCAGACCAGGCCATAGCGCCGCCAGGGGTCGGGGGCGTTCGGATCACGGACGCAAGCCGGGTCGACGAAGAGATAACCCCGATCCGGCGCGTAACCATAGAGCACTTTGAAGTGCGCCCATCCCGCGTACCGCCATTTGCGAATTCGCCACGGCTCTCCCACAATCACCAGGGTGACACGATCGTTGTGCAGGTTACGCAATAACCTCCCGCTCCTGACGCCCATCCGCCAGCGCGCCGGAACTCCCATCTCCCGAAGGTAGTGTGCAATCCCCCAGGGAAACGTAGCCCAGTTGCGAATCCGCCGTATGACAAGGTGCGGGAGCGGCGACCAACGAAAGACAGGGTGGTTCATAATCTCCGCCACTTCCTCACCGTCGAGCTCCACGGCTCGCCGCAGCGCGTTGGCAGCAATCGCCAGACTGGTCGGTCCACAGTCGTTGGTCTGCCCCTGATACTGATGGTACTGATAAACAGGTGTCCGCAAGCGGTGCGGGACACCCTCTAAGAGACTTCGTTCCTTGGCCACTCTTCTCGCTCCTTTTTCTCGCGCATCTCCGTGGGACGGAAGGTGCACGTCGCGCCACCGTGCGCTTCCTGCAACAACGTCGCCACTAAAGCCGTCCATCCGGTCTGATGGCTGGCGCCCAGGCCGTGTCCATCGTCGCCGTGAAAGTACTCGTAGAAAAGCAGCTGGTCGTGCCAGTCAGGATGTTCGTGGAACAGCTGGCGGTCCCCGAAGACGGGGCGTCGCCCCGTCTCATCCTCTAAGAAGAGCCGCAGCAGCCGCCGCGAGAGTTCGTCGGCGACCTCGGCCAACGTCACGCGCCGGCCCGAACCTTGCGGCAGTTCGACGGTGAAGGCCTCCCCGTAGTACTGATCGTATTTCCGCAGCGCCTCAAGCATCAGGTAGTTGACGGGGAACCAGACCGGACCCCGCCAGTTGGAATTTCCCCCGAAGAGTTCCGTGCGGGACTCACCCGGCTCGTAGGCCACGACGTGCCGGCGACCATTGGCGGTCATAACGTAGGGATGGTCGCGATGATAACGCGAGAGCGAGCGCAAACCGTACGGTGAGAGAAACTCCGCGGGATCTAACATGCGCGTCAGCACCGCGGAAAGCATCTCCTCGTCGAGCAGCGAGAGCAAGCGCCGTCCGTCCACGCCGGGCTCGGTCAGCGGCGCCATATTCTTCACCAGGTGCGGGCGGTACTCGATAAACCACTCCATGCGCCGCCGGAAGTGCGGGAGCTGCTCCAACAACGCCGGCTCCAGCGTCTCCACGGCGAAGAGCGGGATGAGTCCCACGAAAGAACGCACGCGCATCTTCTCACAGTGCCCATCAGGATAATGCAAGACGTCGTAGAAGAAGCCGTCCTCGGCGTCCCAGAGGCTGACGCGCTCGGGCCCCAGGTGAGTGAGCACGTCGGCAATGTAGACAAAGTGCTCGAAGAACTTGGTTGCCACGTCCTCATAGGCCGGGTTGATACGCGCCAGCTCCATGGCGATGCGCCACATATTAAGGCAGTACATCGCCATCCACGCAGTACCGTCGGCCTGATCGATGTGTCCACCCGTGGGTAGCGGCTTGCTGCGGTCGAAGACGCCGATGTTATCGAGGCCCAGGAAGCCACCCTGGAAGACGTTGTTGCCGTCGCGGTCCTTGCGATTGACCCACCAGGTGAAGTTGAGCAGCAGCTTGTGAAAGATTCGCTCCAGGAAGGGGGTGTCGGCGTAGCCCAGCGACGCCGCCGTCGTCTGGTAGACGCGCCACGCGGCCCAGGCGTGGACCGGCGGATTGACGTCACCGAAGTTCCATTCATAGGCCGGTATCTGCCCGTTGGGATGCATGTACCACTCGCGCAGCAGCAGGATCAGCTGCCGCTTGGCCCACTCCGGGTCGATCATGGCCAGCGGCACGGTGTGAAAGGCCGAGTCCCAGGCGGCGTACCAGGGATATTCCCACGTATCGGGCATGGCGTGCTTATCGAGGTTGTAGAGGTGCTTCCAATCGGCGTTGCGCCCGTCCTGGCGCACCGCGGGCGGATCGGGCTGAGCGGGATCGCCCTCGAGCCAGAGCTGGACGCTGTAGTGATAAAATTGCTTCGACCAGAGCAGCCCGGCGAAGGCCTGCCGCTGGATCCGCTGCTCGTCCTCGTTGAGGTCGGGCCGGCGGATCGCTGCGTAGAAGGCGTCCGTCTCCTCGCGACGCTGCGCGAGGATCGCTTCGACGTCGTCGAAGGGCGCGGCGTGTGGCGCGTCGGAGAAGCGCACCCAGGTCACGGCGCGTCCACCCGCCGGCACGACGACCTGGACGTGCGCGGCGACCTTGGTGCCGCGTTGCTCCGAGTTGACCGCCTCCGTCTCGCCGTGGACGACAGCCCGATGAAAGGCATCCTTCACGTACGGCGTCTCGCTCGCCACACCAAAGAGCCGCTCGTGATGGGTGTCGTTCTCGGTGAAGAGCAGCGCCGGCGCCTCACTGTTACCCTCGGCAGCGACGTACCACCAACGCTCACCGATGTGTCGCTCCTTCATATAGACCGCAGCAACCCCTGGCGCCGGCGGCTCGGCGGCGTGGGTCACGGGCCGTTCGGGAGTATATCCCCAGGACCAGGTGTTACGGTGCCAGAGATGCGGCAGCACGTGCAGCGGCGCCGCGTCGGGTCCCCGGTTGAGCGCCGTGATCTTGCACACGACGTCCTCCTGCGCGGCCTTGGCATACTCGATGACGACGTCGAAGTAACGACCCTCCGCAAAGACGTCGGGCAACGCGTCAAGCAGCTCAAACTCCGGCACGTCACGGCCCCGACGTTGGTTCTCCTTCACGAGGCGCGCGTAGGGATAGGCGACCTGCGGATATTTATAGAGCATGCGCATGTAGGCATGGCTGGGCAGCCCGTCCAGGTAGAAGTAGAGTTCCTTCACGTCCTCCCCGTGGTTGCCCTCGTGCGGCGTCAGGCCAAAGAGCCGTTCCTTGAGGATGGGATCCTGCTCGTTCCACAAGGCCACGGCCAGACAGGTATTCTGGAAGCGGTTGCAGAATCCCCCCAGCCCATCCTCGTTCCAGCGATAGGCGCGGCTGCGAGCGTGATCGTGCGGAAAGTAAGACCAGGCATCGCCGCTGACACTGTAATCCTCGCGCACCGTCCCCCACGCCCGCTCACTGACATAGGGCCCCCACTGCTGCCAGTCGGCGCGGCGCGCCTTCGAATCAGCCAGCCGTCTGTACTCCGCAGTCTCTTTCCAGTCCACGTCTACCTCCTATAGGAAAAGTAGTGAGTCCCCGGATTGAGCAGTGAGAGTCTCACTATTTATAATATATTCATATTATAAAATAACCACCGCCTCCGGTCAACAAACCGAGCAATGCAGGACGCTTGAAACACAACGACGAAGCGAAAAGGTCGTGGATTTCGGGCTCTTTGGGATTTCGCCGGATGCAAAGGCAACGTTTGCCCCGCGCTTCCTGTCACAATGCAGAAAAGGTCTGGTGAGCCCCACTAGCGTAGCCTACCACACTAGTTTTAGGGACACGGTTTTTAGAAGCACTCACTCCACTATCCGGCAAAGT
>CAZCPK010000233.1:0-6909 GCA_964500755.1 uncultured Anaerolineales bacterium | reverse complement strand
CGTGTCCTTGGATGGAGGCGGCACGTTATTGGTCGACGCCAACAACGTTACCATCGCCGACATCACCTTCGGTGAGGTCGCAAACCATGCGGTCCAGATCCATGGCGAGAACGACAGAGATAACTTGTGGGTCCATAACGTGAGAATTTACGACACCGGCGAGCAGATGATCAAAGGATCGATCAGTGAAAATGGCCTCGCTTCCGATAACGGCATTGTAGAGTGCTCCCGCTTTGAATATACCGCTGGAATCGGTCCCCAGTACTACATCGGCGGCGTCGACGTGCATCAGGGAAAAAACTGGGTCGTGCGGGACAACGAGTTCATGCACATCCGGAGTCCGGAGACGGACCTGGCAGAACACGCCATACATTTCTGGTCTAACGCTTCGGGCACGATCGTGGAACGCAACCGCATCGTCGACTGTGATCGCGGCATCGGCTTCGGCCTGAACAGCTCGGGCCACACCGGCGGGATCATCCGCAACAACATGGTCCACACCGTACAGGACGTGGGCATCGGGTTGGAGAACGCCCCGGGCGCCAGAGTCTACAACAACACCGTCTACACGGAGCATTATTCCAATTCGATCGAGTACCGGTTCGGCGCCACCACGGGCGTCGAGATCATCAACAACGTGACCAACGAGGCCATCGCCAGCCGCGACGGGGGCAGCGGCACCGTGCACACCAACGTGACGACCGCGGCGCCGGCCTGGTTCGTGGACGCACCGGCGGGCGACCTGCACCTGGCCTCCGCTGGCATCACAGAGGTGATCGACCGGGGTCAGACGCTGAGCGACGTCACCGACGACTTCGACGGCGACAGCCGCCCCCAGGGCAGCGCCTACGACCTCGGCGCCGACGAGTTCGCGGTCACGACGCCGCGCGTCGACGACCTGCGCGTCCTGCAGTGCATACACAGCAGCGACACGCTCACGACCACGCTCGGCTGGACGCCGCTCGCGGAGGCGGTCACCAACACGCTCTACTATTCCGCCACGCGGATCACAGCCACGTCCTGGGCCGACGCCGCCGTCTACAGCGACGCCATCGCCGGCAGCGCGGACGAGAGTACCGTCACCCTGCCGCACACCGAGGGCCAGACGACCTACGTGGCGCTGCGCTCCTACCTGGGAGCCGGACGATGGTCCGCGCTCTCCAACGTCGTCTTCTGCCCCCGCCGCCAGCTCTTCCTGCCGCTGGTGGTGAAAGCGGGTTAAGCTCAACGCGGTACAGGGAGCCAGATCGGTCAAATATGCTATAGAAGCATATCCGTGTAGCAGACTACATCAAACATCAAGAGAAACTCACGCAAAGACGTCAGGTCTGCCCAGATTTCAACTTTTAACGTGCAACCTGAAACTTTCAACTAATTTTAAGGAGTCTATGATGAAGAACCAATACACACGCTGGATAAGAATTGTCATGTTGACCCTGGCGCTGTTGATCTTCCCGATATCTCCGGTGGGAGCCCAAAATCCGCAGAACGACGGGCCCATCATCGTCGATCACACCAGTACGGACATAACCGCCGTGCCCCAGTACTGGATCGAGGAGGCCAAGGAGACGTTGCACATCGCCTACGGCCACACCTCCCACGGCAGCCAGCTTACGCACGGGATGAGTGAGCTGGTCGGCTTTGCCAACAATGGCGGACTGGGCCTCACCTTACCCAACGATATCTTCGCGTGGAACAATGGCGGAACGGGCGGCGCGCTCGACCTTCACGATAACGCGATGAGCGGCGACGTCGGCTACTATCCGCAATGGGTGGAAAACACCGAGAGCTATCTGGGGGATCCCGATCCCAGCACCGGACGGGGTACGCTGCACCCCGACGTTAACGTCATCATCTGGTCGTGGTGCGGACAGGCCTCCGGCTATAGTGAGCAACAGATGATAGACCGCTATCTTACGCCCATGACGCAACTGGAGGAGAAATATCCGGGGATCACCTTCGTCTACATGACCGGCCACGCCGACGGCACCGGCGAGGAAGGCAATCTACACCAGCGTAACCAGCAGATCCGCGAGTACTGCGTCGAGAACGACAAGGTGCTCTACGATTTCTACGACGTCGAGCTCTATGATCCGGACGGGACTTACTACGGTGATAAGCTCGTCAACGACAACTGCGACTACGATTCCGACGGCAACGGCTCGCGCGAGAGCAACTGGGCCACCGCCTGGCAGAACGCCCACACGCAGGACGAAGACTGGTACAGCTGTTATTGCGCTCACAGCCAGGCTCTTAACTGCAACCGGAAGGCCTACGCCGCCTGGTGGCTGTGGGCCCGCATCGCCGGCTGGGACGGCGGCGTCGACACCCTCACCGGTGACGTCGTGCTGACGAGCCGGCCCGGCGCCGCGGACCAAGGCCAGCCGGTCACCCACACGCTGACGCTCGACAACCTGTCCGTTCCCCCCACCATCACCCTCCAGGTGGACGTCACGCCGCCCGTTGAGGCCCCGCTCGTGGACGACTCCTGTCAGCTTAGTCCATCCATAGGCAGTCTGACCAATTGCGCCAACAACTACGTCACGTGGGCGGGCGGCCTCGGCGCAACCGACGTCCTCACCCTCACCTTCGCCACCCAGGTCGAGACGGCGGAGACGACCATCCTCACGACCACGGCCCAGGTCTCCGCAGCCGGATACACGGGCCTGACCCGCACCACGACCCTGCTCGCCAACCCCCGGCGCATCTACCTGCCGCTGATCGTACGGCAATAGAACCGCAGCTATGCGAATCCAGATCAGAACAACGTTGAAACGTTCGCACGTTTGAACGTTCTAACGTTCCCCACCCCCCGACTTGCTATCATCAAGAAACTAAGTACAATGGGGGAAAACAGCATAAGGAGAGTCCACCATGCCCCGACGAACCATGATCCTACTCGTAATCAGCATCCTGACCCTGATGAGCCTGGCAAGTTGCGCCGTGATCGCCCAACCCGGCCCCCAACTACGGACGGGGCTCCGCTCCTCCTCCTACGGCATCAGCCCCTTTCCCCAGCCGCAGTGGTGGCTCGACGCCACCGGTGACATGGCCGACGACTTCGCGGGCGCCGAGCCCGCCGCCATCTGGATCGTCGGCGTCATCGGCATGCCGGACTACTGCTGGCTCAACTTCCCGGTTCCCGAGGGCGAGGAGAAACCGCCCAAGGTCGTTGACAATTACGCCGACGCCAACGCGCCCTACCTGGAGCAATTCGACGAAGAAGGCGTCAAGGTCTGGCTTCAGGTCGAACCGGGCGCAGCCGATGTCAGCACGCTCATCGACCTGCTGCTGGAACGTTACGCGGATCACCCCAGCGTCGTCGGCGTCGGCGTGGACGTTGAGTGGTACCTCAATCGTGAGTACAAATGGGGCAAAGCCGTGACCGACGCGGAGGCCGAAGCCTGGGTCGAGCAGATCCGCAGCTACGACCCCAAACTCCGCCTCTTCCTCAAGCACTGGCTCCCGGAGAAACTGCCGCCCACCTACCGCGACGGCGTCACCTTCATCAGCGACAGCCAGGGTTTCGACAACTTCGAGCACATGCTCGGGGAGTTCAACGCGTGGGGCGAGCATTTCGCGCCGCACCCGGTGGGCTTCCAGTACGGTTACGAGAGCGATCAGGCGTGGTGGGACGACTTCGAGAATCCCCCGGCAGCCATCGGCCAGCGGCTGCAGGAGGACGTCCCCAACCTGACCGACCTCTACTGGGTCGACTTCACCGCCAGAGAGATCTGGCCCGAGGAGTGACCTATGGTTAGAGAGAAACCCGGCACCGAAGCGTCAGAATCACTCGGCATCGGCGTCAAGATCTACAGCGACACCTGGCGGACACGGTACGACATGTCCGTCGACGAGGTCGTCGGCACCTTGCGGGACTGGGGCGTCTCCTTCGTCCTGACCACCAACCGCGCCCTGCCGGTCCCCGACTCGGCCCCCAGCACCTACGATGACCGCGCGCTCCGCGACGCGCTGGGCGCCGCCGGCATCGACTACTGGATCACCACCTACACCTGCTACGCGCCGAACGTCGTCGCGGCGGAACCGGCGTTGCGCCCCGTGGGCAGCGACGGTCATCCCATGCCCACCCAGGCCTGGTACGTCGGTGTCGCGCCCTCACAAGATAGCTTTATCGAACGGCAGATCGAGCGCATCGCCGAGGCGGCCCGCCGCTACCAACCGGAGGGCGTCTTCCTCTCCTTCACCCGCTGGCCCGGCTTCTGGGAACGCTGGCTGCCTTCTCACACGCAGGCGGATCACGTCGACTACAGCTACGACGCCTACACGCTGGCCCGTTTCATCCACGACACCGGCGTGCGTCTGCCCACCCACGATCCGGCAAAGGCCGCCGCCTGGATAGAGGAGCACGCCGCCGAGACCTGGGTGGACTGGAAGTGCCAGATCGTGGTCGACGTGGTGAGCGCCATCCGCGACGCCTGCCGTGCCGTCGCCCCGGGCATCCGCACCATGCTCAACACCCTGCCCTTTCGGGCCACCGACTTCGACAACGCCCGCGAGGTCGTCTTCGGGCAAAACGTGGAGCGCCTGGCCGAGGTGATCGACGTCTTCGAGGTGATGACCTACCACCAGATCGCCAAGCGGGACGTGGCCTGGATTCCCGACGCCGGCCATGAGGTCCGCCGGCGCACCGGCAAGCCGACGATCTGCACGATCCAGGGTCACCCCTGCTACCTCGACGGTATCTACGCCGCCGCGGAGCGCGCCTCCCTGGACGTCGCCGAGTTCGCGGTGGCCGTCGACGCCGTGCAGCACGCCGACGTCCAGGGCCTGGCCGTCTACTGCTGGAATGACCTGCTGGAGGACGTCAAGGTCCACGGCGAGACGGGCCGAATCGAGGCCCTACGCGCGGCGGCGCAATAGACCTCCCCAGATCTAAAAGAGATCCGATGTCTGTGAGATATCGGATCTCTCCAATAAGCACGGCACCGACGACTTATCCTTCCGCCCGGCAGGCCGCGCAGAGCCCGGGGATGGAAAGGTGCTCCAGATCCACGGCAAAACCGTGTACCTCGTCGACATAGGCCATGAAGGAGCGGAAAGGCTCCAGCGGCATCCCGATCACCCGCCCGCACTTACGACAGACCAGGTGCAGGTGCGGCCCGTGCAGCCCCAGTAACTCGTACCGCCGGTCGCCGTCGGCCGGGTCGACCGACGCCACCAGGTGAAACTCCTGCAGCAGCTCCAGCGTCCGGTAGACCGTCGAGATGTCGGTGGAGGAGGTCACTTCCTTGACGCGCGCGTAGATCTCCTCGGCGGTCGCCAGCCCTTCGATCTCATGGAGCACGCCCAGGATAATCTCCCGCTGCGGCGTCAGGCGCAGTCCCTGCGCCCGCAGCTCGCGGGCGAACTTCTTCTCACACGACATAACGTCCTCTTTTCCTTAACTTGGGGTTCAACTGCGTCTCCAGCACGAAGCCCACCGCCGTCAGCGCCAGCGTCACCAGGGTGATGGCGAGCCCGGGCGGCAGCGCCCACCAGAGCCAGACATTGGACGTGAAGATTATAGGGTAGTCGAAGGCGTAGTGCAAGATGGCGCCCCAGCTCTTCACCGTCGGATCCCCCAGCCCCAGGAAACTGAGCCCCGATTCCGCCAAAAGCACGTGCTGGAACTCACCGATAAAGCGCACCAACGCCAGTCCTGGCACGCTCGGCAGCAGGTGCCGGAGGAGGATCCGCCGGTCCCGGGCGCCGAGGACAATCGCCGCGTCGACGTAGTCGGCACTGCGCTCCTGCAAAACCCGCGCCCGCAGCAGCCGCGCCGTCCTGGCCCAGCCGAACAACACGAAGAAGAAGAGCAGCGTGCCGAAGCCAGGGCGCAGGAAGGCCGCCAGGAAGATGATCAGGGGGAAGCGGGGGATAGCGAGAAAGACGTCGACAACGCGCATGAGGGCGAAACCCAGGCGCGGATAGTAGCCCGCCACGACGCCCACCAGTCCCCCCAGCCCGGTCGAGAGCACCGCGGCCAACGCCGCCAGCGCCAACGAGAAGCGCGCGCCGTGGAGCAGCTCGCTCAGGATGTCCTGTCCGACGTCGTTGGTGCCCAGCGGGTGCGCGGGCGACGGCGGGAGCAGCGGCGCGTGCAGCGTCCGCGGGTCGTACGGCGCCAGCCAGGGCGCCACCAGCGCCGCCAGCGCCAATCCCAGCAGCACGCCCCATCCCAGCCGCGCGCTCACCGTGCGCCGCGACCTCACCCGACCTCCCCGGCCCCACGCACCCGTGGATCCAGCCGGACGTAGAGCGTCTCGGCGCAGAGATTGGACGCCAGCAGGATTACCGTCGTGACCAGGAAGGCGCCCTGCAGCAGCGGATAGTCACGCGCCGCGCTGGCCTGGGCGATCAGGCTCCCCATCCCCGGATAGGCGAAGGTCACCTCGACGAAGAGCGTGCCCATCAGCATAAAGCCGAAGCGCATGGCGACCAACGTCACGATGGAGAGCAGGCCGTTGGGCAGCACGTGTCGCAGGAAGATAACGAACTCCCGCAACCCCTTGGAGCGCGCGGTGCGTACGTAGTCCTCCGTCAGCACCTCGACCAGGGCGTTGCGCGTCAGCAGCGTGACGCCCGGCAGGTAGGTCAGCACCAACGTCAGCGTCGGGAGCACCCCGTGCCGCAGGAGATCCCCGATTTGTGCCCAGCCGGTGAGCCCCACACTGGTCGCGCTGCGGGCGCCGCCGATGGGAAAGAGGCCCAGGCGATAGCTACAGACGATGATCAGCAGCATACCGAGAAAGAAAGGGGGCCACGAGCCAACGCCGAAGAGCGCCAGCAGCAACCCGGCATCGAGCCGGGTTCCGTGTCGCCACGCCGCCAGCGCCCCCAGCCCAATCCCCAGCACCGTATAAAGCGCCGCCGCCGTCCCGCCCAGCAAGAGCGTCCAACGCAGGTGCT
>CAZCPK010000232.1:0-6909 GCA_964500755.1 uncultured Anaerolineales bacterium | reverse complement strand
CACGTATTTGGTCAGGTCATACAGTCGGGAAGTTATTTGTTAACCAACCCTAAGACCAGGGTGCTTGCGGTTAGCCGTCCCCGAGATGGGGACGGGGAGCAGAAGGAGAATAAGGCGAACGTAAAGAAACTTTTACGGACGTACTTAGCTAAACCCTACTACCGTAATTTAAGGAGTTTAATGAGATGTCTGAACGACTGAAGATTGCCGTGCTGTTCGGAGGGCGCTCCGGCGAGCACGAGGTGAGCCTGCTTTCGGCGCAGTCGGTGATGAAGGCGCTCGATCCGAGCCGCTTCGAGGTAATTCCGGTCGGGATCACCCGGGAAGGCGCCTGGATCGTCGGCGCGGACCCGCTGCAGGCGCTGGAGGCGGAGACCTTCGACGAGACGCGCCCGGCGGCCATTCTGCCGGATCCCACGCGGAAAGGGCTGAAGCAGCTCCAGCCGCGTGAGACGCAGGAGAGCCGGCTTTCGCTGCTCTCCCGCGTCGACGTGGTCTTTCCGGTCCTGCACGGCACCTTCGGCGAGGATGGCACGGTCCAGGGCCTGCTGGAGCTCGCCAACATTCCCTACGTGGGAGCCGGCGTGTTGGCTTCCGCCGTCGCCATGGACAAGATCATCTTCAAGCACGTCTGTCGTGACGCGGGCCTGCCGATTCCGGACTACGTCCACGCCAGTCGCCGCCGTTGGGAGCGCGCGCCCGACGCGGTACTCGACGAGGTTGAGGCGCACCTGGCGTATCCGGTCTTCACCAAGCCGGCCAACCTGGGCTCGAGCGTGGGCATCCGTCGGTGTACGGACCGCGCCGCGCTACACAAAGGGCTGGATGAGGCAGCGCGGTACGATCGACGGCTTCTGATCGAGGCGGCGGTGCCGCACGCCCGGGAGATCGAGGTGAGCGTGTTGGGCAACGAGTCGCCGTCGGCGTCGGTGCCGGGCGAGATCATCCCCAGCCGGGAGTTCTATAGTTACGAGGCGAAGTACCTGGACGAAGGTGCGGAGGCGTCCGAGTTGTTGATCCCGGCGCCGCTGAACGACGCGTTGACGAAGCGCATCCAGGCGATGGCGGTCGAGGCCTATCGCGTCATCGACTGTGCGGGCATGGCGCGGGTGGATTTCTTGCTCGATGGGGAGGACGGCACGGTCTATCTGAACGAGATCAACACCATTCCCGGTTTCACCAAGATCAGCATGTATCCGAAGCTCTGGGCCGCCTCCGGGGTGCCGTATGCGCAGCTCTTGAAGTGGCTGGTGGATCTGGCGCTGGAGCGGCACGCGGAGAACGCGCGCTCTGAGCGGGTTTTTCGGCCTACGGACGGCTGAGTTCCCTGCGGAGCGATGTGGAAGGTGAGGTGAACGATGACCAAGCGCAAGCGTGAGTATCAACGGACGGCTGCGTTGCTGGGCGCCCAACCGCAGAACGCGCAGCATACGCGCGTGCGGGGGCGACGACGGGTGCAGGTCCACGTGCCGTGGCGTGTCGTCGCTATCGGCTTGGTCCTGATTTTAGCAGGACTCTGGTTCTGGCTGGATTCGCGCTGGTACGTGGCGCCGGAGCGCTTGCGGATCGGGGGAACGGCCTCGCTGGAGTTGGCCCGGGACGTGGCGCTCGCCGGCGGCGTGCTGGACGTCCACGGGCTCTGGATCCGGCCCCGGCAGGTGGTCAGCCGCGTGCTCACGACCGTTCCGGCGATAACGGACGCGCAAGCCGACTGTCGGCGCTACCCGGCGGGTTGCTTGATCACCATCGAGGAACGTGAGGCCGTCTTCGCCTGGGTCACGGACGACCAGACGTATTGGGTCGATCCCCAGGGAGTGCTCTTTACGGCCCGGGCGGACCGCGAGCTGCCCACGCTGCGGGGGCCGCTGCCGGATCCGGAGCAGGTCTCGCCCCGCATCTGGGAAGGCCTGCAGGAGTTGATCACTTTGGGAGTGCCGGTGGAAGCGCTGACGTATGACCCGACCTCCGGCTTGATCTGGACGGATCCGGCCGGCCGCCGGGTGATCTTCGGCGTCGGCGCCGCGATGCCGGCACGTTGGCACGTCTATCAGGCGCTGGTCGCGGAGTTGGCGGCGCGGGACGTCGCGGTGCGGACCATTGACGTGCGGTTTCCGGGCGGTCCCACGTACGTGACGGAGTAGCTGGCGTTGGCGCGGGAGAGCGCGGGTAGGACTCGACGGACGACAGGGTGTAGGGAGATGGAGAATGGAACGATCAGTCGTCGGCATTGATGTCGGCAGCGCGAAAATACAGGTGTTGGTCGCCGAGATTGACGAGCGTGGCGAGACGCGCATCGTGGGTGTGGGGCAGGTGCCCTCGTGCGGGGTGCATAAGGGTGTGATCGTCAACGTCACCGAGGCGACGGCGGCTATCTCGGACGCCGTCAGACAGGCGGAGCAGACCTCCGGCTATCAGTTGGAGCGGGCGTTCGTCGGCGTGAGCGGCGCGCACATCACGTCGCGCAACAGCCACGGCGTCGTCGGCGTCGCCCGGCGGGAACAGGGAATCAGCCCGGACGACGTGGACCGCGCGCTGGAGGCGGCGGGCGCCATCGTACTGCCGCAGAATCAGGCGTTGCTCCACATCATCCCGCGCACCTACACCGTTGACGGTCAGGAGGGCGTGCGCGATCCCCTGAGCATGCACGGCTACCGGCTGGAGGTCGAAGCGCACGTCGTCATGGGCTCGGCCACGGCAATTCAGAATCTGACGAAGTGCGTGACCGGCGCGGGGATCGAAGTGAGCGAGCTGGTGCTCACCAGCCTGGCGGCGGGTAACGTGGCGCTCTCCGATACGGAGAAGGAGATGGGCGTCGTGCTGGTCGATATCGGCAAGGGCACGACGGATATCGCCATCTTTATCGAGGGGACGATCTGGCACACACGCTCATTGGCGCTGGGTGGGAATTACGTCATCAACGACATCGCCATTGGCCTGCGCCTGCCGCCCGAGGCCGCGGAACGGGTGCTTTTGCAGCACGGACACGCGCTGGCGGCCCAGGTCGCCGCGGATGACCAGTTCACCATATCGCCGCACGGCGAGAATGCGCCGGTGGTCGTGCCCCGCTGGAAGCTGGCGGAGATTGTTCAGCCGCGGATCGAGGAGATTCTGGAGAACGTGCAACAGGAAATCAAGCGCTCCAGTTACGACGGCCTGCTGCCGGCCGGCCTGGTGCTCTGCGGCGGCGTTGCCCAGATACCCGGCATGCAACAGCTGGCCCAGGACGTATTTGGTCTCTCCGTGCAGGTGGGGGAGCCGCACGACCTCCTGGGGTTGACGGATCGCGTCGATAATCCGGCTTCGGCGGCGGGAGTGGGGTTGGTTCAATGGGAGCCGTTGTGGGTCGATCGCAGTGGCTGGCGGCGTCCCCGGAACGCCTGGTGGCAGCAATTTGTTTCCTGGCTACGCACGCTTTTGCCTGGATAGGTTAAGGGGGTTTGGATGGTTGACGGACTTATTCTTCCAGATAGATATCGTAGTGAACATGAGGGAGATGGAGGTGGAGAGATGAAGGCTATGGGAGAGAATTTTGCACAGATTCGGGTGGTAGGCGTGGGAGGCGGCGGCAGCAACGCCGTCAACCGGATGATCCGCGAGGGATTGCAGGGCGTGGAGTTTATCGCGGTGAACACCGACGCGCAGGCGTTGATGCTCTCGGAGGCGTCGAAGCGCCTGCGGCTGGGTGACGGCGTCACCCGAGGGCTCGGTGCGGGCGGCATCCCCGAGGAGGGCCAGAAGGCCGCGGAGGAGTCGGTCGAGGAGATCCGCGAGGTGCTGCAGGGCGCCGACATGGTCTTCGTCACCGCCGGCATGGGCGGCGGGACGGGGACGGGCGCGGCGCCGGTCATCGCCCGCGTTGCCAAGGAGGAGGTCAAGGCGCTGACCATCGGCGTCGTGACCACGCCCTTCACCTTCGAGGGCTCGCGGCGCAACAAGGTCGCCGTGGGGGGTATCGAGAACCTCAAGGAAGTGGTCGACACCCTCATCGTCATCCCGAACGATCGCCTGCTGGAGATCACGGAGAAGCGCATGAGCTTGACTCAGGCGTTCAGCGTCGCCGACGACGTCCTGCGCCAGGGCATTCAGGGCATTACCGAGGTCATCACGGTCCCCGGTCTGATCAACCTGGACTTCGCCGACGTCAAGAGCATCATGCAGGAGGGCGGCGCCGCGCTGATGGCCGTCGGACACGGGTCGGGCGAGAACCGCGCTATCGAGGCCGCACAGCAGGCCATCTCCAGTCGCCTGCTCGACATTACCATCGACGGCGCCCGGGGCATCCTCTTCAACGTCACCGGCGGCAGCGATATGACGCTCTACGAGGTAAACGAGGCCGCGTCGGTGATCCGCGAGACGGCACACGAGGACGTCAACCTCATCTTCGGCGCCGTGGTCGACGAGAACCTGGAAGACGAGCTGCGCATTACCGTCATCGCGACGGGTTTTGCTCAGGAGGAAGCCGCCACGCACCGTCCGTCGCAGCGGCGCCGGGAGCCCAAGAAAGAGGTCTCCCTGCCGGGCACGTTGGATCAGGACAACATTGAGATCCCGGCCTTCTTGCGTCGCCGGGGATAACGTCCGGCTTCTCTTCACCTGATAAAACATTGGACCGGCCCCGCCGGGTCTCGGGCTGTCGGGGCCGGGAGATTTCCCGGGATTATGAGGCGAGCGAGCGCTGTTTGATCTCTGTCGCGGCGCCGTCAGAGGTCCATTTCGGGGCTCGTCCCAAAGTTGGGATCGTCGTAAGGAGGACGTCGGGCGTCCTCCTGTGCGGGACCGATCCCGCTAGCTCGATCTCCTGAGCTTTTTCACTGAACCCGGTTTTTATTATTGTATTGGCGTGCGCAAAGTGAGGCGCGCCCTATCAGCGTGTGAGAAAGGTTGTTATTGTGGAAATCTACCTGGACTTGATCATCGGTTATCTGATCATGGGGATTGAGGCCGCGGGCGCCCTGGTCGTCGTTATCGGCGCCCTCCGCACGTTCTTCTTCTATTTCCTGGATCTATTCACTTCACGTCACCGGGACATCTCCTCCCTGCGCTTGATGTTGGGTCAGAGTATGATCATGGGGTTGGAGTTTCTGGTGGCTGCGGATATCCTTAGAACCGCCACTTCTCCCACGTGGAATGATATCTTATTCTTGTTGGCGCTCATTATTATGCGGACGTTGCTTAACTATCTTCTCGAATGGGAGATGGAGCACATCCTGTGCGAGACGGAATAGGCGATGGCTCTTATTGGTTTCTGGGTGAAATACGGGATTTCGAAGCAAATCGGGAAATGCTTCAGAAATAGGTTGACACCTTTGGATAGCAACGCGCCGGGCTCAGCCGTACGCCGTGGATTTGCCGTGCCCCCATCCCCCGCCAAGCGCCGGGACACCCACCGCAGGGATCATTGCGCGGGGGAAGGGGAGAGGCTTCGCCTCTCCCCCCTCACCCTTCTTTTCTCCCCCTCCCCGGAGCGGCGCGCAGCGCCAGCGGTGGGGAGGGGGAAAGAGGGGGTGGGGCCAAAGGCAGCGCTGTATTTGCTCAACGTGGGGTGCGCTCGATTGTGTGCAATTCATATTGCAAATTCCATAATTTTCTCACACATCAAGAGAAGGGTAAACCTAACTAACCGAGAAAATGGATCAGCCCGCTCATAGAGAAGCAGATGTAGAGCTTCGCCGAGATTGGCCTACGAGCCGCAAATCTCTCATCTACCTATCACAGAGTAGGGAACCATCCCGAAAGTGGAGACCTCTTAGGTGTTGAAGGGTCGAGGTTATGTTACTGTGCGCTGCATTGGCTATTGCTTCGGCGTCGAGGGCTCCTCGACCGACGCGACCTCGCAGTCGACCTCGAGGGCGTCGCCGTAGACCGCGGACTCGCCCGGTCCGGGATCGAGCGTGTAGGCGACGGTGCGTCCGCAGTGGATGCAGCGCGCGTACCAGATCGGCAACTCTTCCTCTTTTTCGAAAGGCGCTAAGACGTGTCCGTGCGCCTGCGCCTGGCGCTCGGCTTGCTCGCAGAGCCCGACGCGTTCGGGCGCGCAGAAATCTCCCCGGCAGACGCCGAAGATCCGGGCGACGCAATCTTTACAACGTTTCGTCATGGTCGTTCTCCAATAACCTTTGGTGGTGTCAGTATAGGCGCGAATCTCTCAACTGTAAACTGTGGCTCCTTCGAAAATGTCAACGGATTAAGCGGATTAAACAGATTAGACAAGTGAAAATCAGTTAAATCCGGTGATTCGAATTTTCGTGCTTGGATGGTGTGCTCAAGCACCGGTGGCTTCACTGAAATAACCAGCAGAAATCCGATTTTTAGCCAGTTATCCTGCTCACCGAAAGTACGGCGTGTTGATCGCGGCCTTGAACGCCGCCAGGCTCTCCTCACTGGACGCGACGGACCAGTTGACGCTGGGATATTCGCGGTCGCGGTCGTCTTCGAAGAGCAGCACGGCCCGCACCATTGGGTAGCGCGTCTCCAGCGCCCCGAAGGCGTCGCGGAACCAGGTGGCCTTGTCGCCGCCGGCCTCGGCGGTCGCCATCTCGGTGACCATAATGGGCTTACCCCATTGCTGCGCGGCCTGATACTGGCCCGCGAAGAGGTCGTCGAAGGTGCGCCACGCCGCCCAGCTCTCCGGGATATCCGTGCCGTGGTTCAGCGTCGTCGTGCCCACCCAGTCGACGACGTCGCCGCCAGGGTAGTAGGCGTCGGCCCAGGCGTTGAGCCACATGGCGCTCCAGAGGAACTCCACGTTATTCGCGTTCTCCTCCCGGAAGAGCTCCACGATGTGCCGGAAGGCGGCGCGGTAGGCCTCGGGGTCGCCCTGCCACGGGTACCAGGAGCGGACGCCGGGCTCGGTGCTCTGCTCGTGGGCGAAGCGCAGCACAATGCGTCCGCCGACGGCGCGGGCGCCGC
>CAZCPK010000231.1:0-6915 GCA_964500755.1 uncultured Anaerolineales bacterium | reverse complement strand
TCCGCGCCGACCGCCAACCCGAGTTCACCCAGCTGGATATGGAGATGAGCTTTGTGGAGCGCGACGACGTGCTGGCGCTGGTGGAGTCGCTGCTGACCGAGGTGCTGACCGAGGTGCTGCCGGAGAAGCGAATCATCACGCCCTTCCCGCGCCTCACCCACGCCGAGAGTCTGGCCCGCTACGGCAGCGACAAGCCCGACCTGCGCTACGCCCTGGACCTGGTTGACGTCACCGACCTCTGGCAAGACGCGCCCGGCCCTTTCCGCCGGCTGCTGGCGCTGGACGGCAGGGTGAAGGCGCTGCGCGTCCCCGACGCCGCCGGGCTCGATCCGCAGACGTTGACCGGGCCGGCGGACAAGACGCAGTGGAGCTGGCTCTCGCTGAACGGTCGCCCACGGGGCGCGGGCGTATTGCCGCAGTTGGAGCCCGCGCGGAGACGTGGGCTGTTAACCGCTCTCAACGCCCGGCGCGACGACCTGGTGCTGCTGGCTACCGGTCCCCGCGAGCGCGTCGACAGCGCGTTGGACGCGCTGCGCCGTGAGGTCGCCGACCGCCTGGGGCGCGCCGACCCCGACACCCTCGCCTGCGCCTGGATCGTCGACTTCCCGCTCTTCGCCCGCGACGTGGAGACGGGTCGCTGGCTCAGCGAGCACCATCCCTTCACCGCACCCAGGCCCGAAGACGCGCATATCCTGGAGCAAGCACCGGGCCGCGTCCGCGCCGACGCCTACGATCTGGTCTGCAACGGCTGGGAGCTCGGCTCCGGCTCTCTGCGCATCCACCGGCGCGCGCTGCAGGAGGGCATCTTCAAGATCCTGGGCTACCCGCCCGCCGCCATCCAACAGGGATTCGGACCGCTGCTGGAGGCCTTCGAGTACGGCGCGCCGCCCCACGGCGGCATCGCCCTGGGCGTCGACCGGCTGATGGCGCTGCTCACCGGCGTCGACTCGCTGCGCGACGTCATCGCCTTCCCCAAGAACCGCCAGGCCGTCGACGTGATGATGGACGCGCCCACCCCCGTCACCGTCGAGCAGCTGGAGACGCTCGCGCTGCGCACCACGGCGTCCGTGGCACCGGCGCCTGATCAGCCTGCAACGGAGGCAACGGCACAGGCAGGCCCTGGCGCCCCACTCTCGGAGGACGACGCCGCCGACGCCCGGCGTATCGACACGGAGGAGGTTCAGCGCATCGACCCAGAGGAGGTCCAACACATCGCGCAGCTGATCCGCCTCTCGCTCACGGAGGCGGAGATGACGGACTTCAGCGAGCAGTTGAGCACCATCCTTGATTACTTCGACCTGCTGGGAGAAGCGGACGTCGATGACATCCGCCCGGCAAGCCAAGCCGCCATCACCCGCGAGCAGCTGCGGGCCGACGAGCCGCAGCCGTCGCTGCCGCGGGAGGACTTCCTGATCAACGCGCCCCGGCGCAAGGATGCCTACGTCCAGGTAGCGGTGGTGTTGGACGAGAAGACAAAGTGACGGCTCTGGAATTCGCCAGGTAAGTCACGGCTCCGCAATTTGAAATTCAAGCCGCTCGCGGTCCCCGTCCTCGGGGACGGCCCGAATGGGGATTTGCCGTGTTCACGCCCCCGGAGACGGGGGCTAGGAGCACTTTAACTTGCAGGGACCGACCTAAAAAATCCGATTTTTGATGGAATTCAACCAAAATAAAAGTAGAGGGGGAAACAGATGAAACTGCACACCTTATCGGTTTACGAGGCGCACCGGCGACTGCACGCGGGCGAGATCACGTCCGTGGCGCTGACACGGGCGCTGCTCGACCGCATCCGCGCGCTCGATCCGACGCTCCGCGCCTACGTCAGCGTCAGTGAGACGCCGGCGCTGCAGCAAGCCGAGGCCGCCGACGCACGCCTGCAGGCCGGGGAGGGCGTCACACCGCTGACGGGCATCCCCTACGCGGTCAAGGACTGCATCTCGACGCGGGGCGTGCGCACCACGTGCGCCTCCCGCATCCTCGAGGGCTACGTGCCCCGCTACAACGCCACGGTCATCGACCGGCTGGAGGCGGCGGGCGCCGTTCTGCTCGGCAAGCACAACATGGACGAGTTCGGCATGGGCTCATCGTGCGAGAACTCGGCCTTCTTCGAGACGCACAATCCCTGGGACCTAAAGCGGGTTCCGGGCGGCTCCAGCGGCGGCTCGGCGGCGGCGGTGGCGGCGGAGCTGGCGCCCTTCGCCCTGGGCGGCGACACGGGCGGCTCCATCCGCATGCCCGCGTCCTTCTGCGGCGTCACGGGGCTCAAGCCGACCTACGGGCGCGTCTCTCGCTACGGCCTCATCGCGCTGGCGTCCTCGTTTGACAGCATCGGTCCGCTGGCGCGGGACGTCCGCGACTGCGCGCTGGTGCTGCAAGCCATCGCCGGCGAGGACCCGCACGACAGCACGTCGGTCCGGGCGCCGGTTCCCGACTACGCGGCGGCCCTGGATGCGGACAGCGACCTGCGCGGTCTGCGCATCGGCGTGCCGCGCGAGTACTTCGCCGAGGGGCTCGCGCCCGGCGTCGAGGCGTGCGTGCGCGAGGGTATCGCTGCTCTGGAGGATCTGGGCGCCGAGGTCGAGCCCACGTCGCTGCCGCACACCCGATTCGCCATCCCCGTCTACTACCTGATCCTCTTCGCCGAAGCCAGCTCCAACCTGGCCCGCTTCGACGGCGTCCGCTTCGGCCTCTCCCATCCTCCGGAGGCGGTGGGCGTGCTGGAGCGCTATCTACAGACGCGCCAGCACGGCTTCGGCCCGGAGGTGAAGCGGCGCATCATGCTGGGCGCCTACGCGCTCTCAGCAGGCTACTACGACGCCTACTACCTACGCGCCCAGAAGGTCCGCGCGCTGATCCGGCGGGACTTCGAGGCGGCCTTCCGGCGCTACGACGCCCTGGTCACGCCCGTCTGCCCCACCCCGGCCTTCCGCCTGGGCGAGAAGATCGCCGACCCGCTGACCATGTATCTCTCCGACGCGCACGTCGTCGCCGTCAACCCGGCGGGCGTCCCCGCGCTCGCCGTCCCCTGCGGCTTCACCGACGGCCTGCCCGTGGGCATGCAGCTTATCGGGCCGGCCCTGGGCGAGCCGACGCTCTTCCGTATCGGCCACGCCTACCAGCAGGTGACGGACTGGCACCTGCAACGCCCCCCGCTGACAGAGACCATCCCCAAGGACACGAAACAGGAGGTGCTGACATGACCACTCGCGACTACGAACCCGTCATCGGCATGGAGATCCACGCCGAGCTGCGCACGCGCTCCAAGATGTTCTGCGGCTGCGCCGTCGCCGACACGACCACCGCGGAGCCCAACACGCACATCTGCCCGGTCTGCACGGGGCTGCCCGGCGCCATGCCGGTCGCCAACCGCGCCGCCATCGAGCAGGCCATCCTGGTCGGGCTGGCGCTCAACTGCGGGATCAACGAGCGCGCCGTCTTCGCCCGCAAGAACTACTTCTACCCCGACCTACCCAAGGGCTACCAGATCTCGCAGTACGCCCATCCCATCGCGTCCGGCGGCTGGCTCGCCATCTCCGACGGCGACGGTCAGACGCAGCGGATCGGTGTGCGGCGTGCGCACCTGGAGGAAGACACCGCCAAACTCTTCCACGTCCACGGAGCCACCGGCGCGGCCCACACGCTCATCGACTTCAACCGCTCCGGCGTCCCGCTGCTGGAGATCGTCTCGGAGCCGGAGATGCACTTGGCCGAGACGGCGGTGGCCTACGGCAACCAGGTCCGCCAGGTGCTGCGCTATCTAGGCGTCAACTCCGGCGACATGGAGAAGGGCGTGCTGCGCTTCGAGGCCAACGTCTCAGTGCGGCGGCGCGGCGCGGAGCAGCTAGGCACGCGCACGGAGATCAAGAACCTTAACAGCTTCCACGCCATGGCCCAGGCCATCGACTACGAGATCCGCCGGCAGATCGCCGTGCTGGAGCGCGGCGGGACGGTGGTGCAGGAGACCCGGGGCTGGGACGAGTCGCGTGGCGCGACCTTCGTCCAGCGCGGCAAGGAGGAGGCCCACGACTACCGCTACTTCCCCGAGCCGGATCTGCCGCCACTGCAGATCGACCGCGCCTGGGTGGATGAGGTACGCGGGACGCTGCCGGAGCTGCCCACCGCCAAGGTGCAGCGCTTCGTCACGGCCCACGGCCTGCCGCGCCGCGACGCGCGCCTGCTGGCGGCGGAACGCGCGCGGGCCGACTACTTCGATGCAGCGGTCGCCGCTTACGACGGCGAGCCCGCCGAGGTGAGCAAGTGGATCGTCGGCGAGCTCTTCCACCTGCTGCACGCCACGGAGACGCCGATCGAGGAGGGATTAGTCACGCCGGAGGATCTGGCCGCGCTGATCGCCCTGGTCGACGACGGCACGCTCAACCAGCCGACGGCCCGGGAGGTGCTGGCGACGGTCTTCGAGACCGGCGAGCCGCCCCGGGAGATCGTCGCGGCGCAGGGCCTGAAGCAGATCGACGACGCGGAGACGCTGGCGTCTTTGATCAACGAGCTATTAGCGGAACATCCCACCCAGGTGCACGCCTATCACGGCGGCAAAGAGGGCCTGCGTCACTGGTTCGTAGGCCAGGTCATGCGGGCCACCCGTGGGCGCGCCGACCCGGACCTGACGCAGCGGTTACTTGTCGAGGCGCTGGAGGGCGCTCGTCAGCCGTCCTGACAGCATCGTCTCCGGCTTCACCGAGAGTCTGCCGTATCCAATGGGAAGAATCCGGTCTCGCAAGGAGACCGGATTTTCTTTTTACCGATGTGAGGTAAAATTTGGTTAGATTACAATTGGCATCGCCATTTAAGCAGATTAAGGCTCTTAACGAGAATTCTTACGCACACAAGGAAGCCGTATGCCCAACCCCTATACGATAGCCTTTGTCGGCGACGACGGCGAGAGTATTCGCGGCCTCACCCAGATCACCTTACGTGACGCGGATAATCACGAGCGCAGCTTCGCCCTCACCCACTACGTCACCGTCTCCGAGAGCCTGCAGGGACTCCAGGAGGTCATGCCCGACGCTATCGTCCTCGGTGGTCTCTCAGACGCAAAGATCCGGGAAGCCCTCGTCGAATTTCATCAAATAGACGCCGACGTCCCGATTATCGTGCTCACCGCCGACCAGGACGCCGGCTATCTGGAGGCCGGCGCCCGGGATTGCCTGCCCTACGCCGAGATCAGTCCCCATCTCCTCAGCAGATCCCTCGGATACGTGTTGGCGCGCCGCCGGGCGGAAAGGGAAGCGCGGCACCAGACGAAGGAAGCAGCGCTCAACAGCGCGCTGGCAGAGTTGGCCAAGACGCTGATTGCCTCCCCCACTTCCATGGAGAAGATCGCCACGCTTATCCTGGAAAAAGCATGCGAGATAACTGACAGCCAGATGGGATTTGCGGGATACATCGACCCCGAAACCGAGAGCCTGAACTTCGCTGCCATGACGCCGGAGATGGGAGAGGCGCACGTCTTGCTTTCCCGGAGATACGCGCAGCTCTGGGGCTGGGTTCTGCGGCAGCAGCGTCCGCTGCGCACGAACCGACTCGCGGCCGACAAACGCTTCGACTTCCCGGAAGGTCCCCCGGAACTCCAGCGCTTCCTCGCGGTCCCTGCGTGCGCCGGCACCGAACTGATGGGGGAGATCGCTCTGACCCAGCCATGGAAGGAGTACACCAGGGACGATCAGGAGGCGCTCGAACGCCTCGGCTCGCTCTACGCCCTGGCGATACAGCGCTATCGCACCGAGAAAGCGCTGCAACGTTACGCTCACGAACAGGCCGCGCTATATAACGTCAGCAGCCACATCGCCGCCCTGGATGGCCCCCGGGAGACCTTCAGTCACATTCTGGAGACGGTGCTGGGGACGCTGAATGCCCAGGCCGGCTGGATCTCCACTCCGACGGAGCGTCCCGATCAGGAACCCAAGTTGGTCGCCTGGAAGGGCGTGACCGAAGCAATACTCAGGGCAGAAAAACAGGGACTGACACCCCGTTGTCCCATCTACCGGGCGCAGGCCCAGGACAGGAGCTTCAGACAGCACTTCGTCACCCACTGTCCCCACGTCTATCAGGGAAAAGAGGGCCTGGAGGTCCACCGGCATATCTGCGTCCCGCTGATGGTCGGTGGTGACATGCTCGGCGTGCTCACCATCCTCTGGTACACGTCCAGAGGGGCTCCCACCTTTGACGAGTCCTTCTACAGGGCCATCGGCCAACAGATCGGCGTCGCGCTTCATAACGCGCAACTCTACCGGGCGGCCCGACAGGTAGATCGACTCAGTCTGCTCAATCAACTCGACACGACGTTGACGGCCACCCTGGACCCCGATCAAATCATCGAAGCAACGCTGCGCCGGCTGACCCAGATTATGAATGCGCCCGGCGGCACACTGGTTCTCTGTGACCACTACACAGAGGACTGTCTGAGCCGTCGCTATACAGCGACAGACGATCAGATGCAGTTCCTCGAATCTTGCGATCGGGCGCAACGTCTACGTGAGATTCTCCCGGGACTTCCTCGTGCTTCTCAGGAGCGCCCGCACTTGATCCAGGAGCTGGCGCAAACCCACCCAGAGCTCCAGCAACAGTGGCTAGGGGACACGTTGCTGGTGCCGCTCCGGAACGAAAGCGAGGCCCTGGGCGCGCTACTGCTCGACGGTCGGGGAAACGAGCGCCCGTACACCGACGAGGATCGGGCGCTCTTGCAGGCCAGCGTCCGCCGCGTGGCGCAGATTCTTCGCAACGCCCACCTCTACGCCGATCTCAAGCGGCTGCTACGCCAGCGGGAGCAGGTCCAGGTGCAGCTCGTACAGACGGAAAAGATGGCGGCGCTGGGCCGACTGGTCGCGTCGCTGGCGCACGAGATCAACAATCCCTTGCAGGCTGTCCAGGGCTGTTTGACGCTGGCCGGCGAAGACCTGG
>CAZCPK010000230.1:0-6926 GCA_964500755.1 uncultured Anaerolineales bacterium | reverse complement strand
AACGGGAGAAGCTGGACGGCGTATGTTGGAGGCCGGTCACCGTTTGCGCGTGGGAGGCTCTTCCATGATCGGCTGGTGTATCGCTTACCAGGAGGCCCGCATTGCCCTGGACGTGGGTCTGGAAGCCGTGCGATTCGAAAATCCGTGGCTGCCTGAGACGCGGTCTGAGCTGGCGCTTCCCCTGATCAGCCGGGGAGAGGCCCTGGGTGCGCTTACGATTCAGTCGACACAAGAAGCCGCCTTCAGTGAAGAAGATATCGTCGTTTTGCAGACGATGACCGACCAGCTGGCGAATGCTATTGTCAATGCCCGTCTCTTTGAGCAGGCCCAACAGGAGATCGCCGAACGCCGCGAGGCGGAGGAGGCGTTGCGCCAACGGCAGCGCGAGCTGGAGCTGCTCAATAGCGCAAGCCGCGCCCTGGCGGCGTCCCTTGATCGTACGGAAGTGCTGACGACGGTGCTCCAGAACGTGAAGAACCTCCTGGGCGCGATGGCTTGCTCCGTCTGGCTGCTTGATCCCAACAGGCGCGCGCTTGTCTGCCGCCAGGCTACCGGCCCACGTAGTGAGCTGGTTCGAGGGTGGGAGCTGGCGTTGGGACAAGGTATCGCTGGATGGGTGGCCGAGCAGCACGAGAGTCTGATCGTATCGGACGTCCGGGAGGATCCCCGGTATTACAGAGAAGTCGCCGAGGAAGCGGAACTAAAGGTGCGTTCGATTCTCTGTGTGCCCCTGGAAGTCAAAGATGAAGTCATCGGCGTTTTGCAGGTGGTGGCCACCGAGGTCGATAGCTTTGATCCCAGAGATCTACACATCATGGAGTCGCTGGCCGCGACGGCGGCTATCGCTATTGACAATGCTCATCTGTACGAGCAGACGCGCCAAGACGCAGTCACCAAGGCCGCATTGCTAGACGAGGCCAACCACCGGGTAAAGAATAATCTGACTGCGATTATGGGCATTCTGAGTCTGGAGTTGCAGCGATCCAAGCACAACGCCGAGAATCTTAACGCTCTGTTACGGGATATGCTCAGCCGGATTCAGGGCATGTCTACCGTGCACAATCTGTTATCGGAGACGCAGTGGGCGCCCCTGCCGTTGGATCGGCTGGTCACGGAAGTGATTTATGCGGCACTGGGTGGATCACCGATTCGTCACAGAATTAAGGTGTTTCTCTCTGCACCGGAGGAGCCCTTGATGGTGGCGCCTCGACAGGCGAACAGTCTGGCCATTGTAATCAACGAGCTGGCAACGAACAGCATCAAGCACGTTTTTCAATCAAGTACTCGTGGGGCTATTAGGGTTAACATCAAGGCAACGGGGCCGGAACGCAAAGCGATCACGTTGGTCTTTCGCGACGACGGTCCGGGTTTTCCAGAGGCGGTGTTACAGGGAAAGAGGGCGGGCGTGGGACTACGACTTATGCGGTTGCTCGTACGCAGTCCCTTGCTGGATACACTGGACTTTCATAACGAAGGAGGGGCGGTAGCCATACTGACCTTCAAGCTGGTACCTTACGTCTAGGCTTGTGAGGTTAGAGCCGTACTATAGTCGTGGAGGAACTTGGTATGCTGCCCAAAGAACAGGCAAGGGTGTTGGTTGTAGACGACGATCCGATCGTCACGGAGTTAGTTCGGACGCAACTGAACAGTCTGGGATATATCGTTGTGGGGACCGTCTTCAACGGTCCCGATGCGGTGACGCTGACCAAAAAGATGCGCCCTGACGTTGTTTTGATGGATTTGCGGATGTCTGATCCTGAGACAGGCCACGAATCGCGTCTGGCGGGTCTGCGTGCTGCCGAGCTGATTCAAGAGCAGTGTCCTACCCCTGTCGTTCTCCTGACGGCCTACGAATCCCCGGAACTGGTGCGGCAAGCCAGCGCCGCCGGCGTCGTAAGCTATCTCGTCAAGCCGGTGCGCAGCAACGACCTGGATCGTGCGATCGCCATTGCTCTGGCGCGCTTCAACGATCTGATGGAGTTACGACGACTCAACGCCAATCTGCAGGCGCGGAATGCGGAGTTGGACGCCTTCGTGGATACCGTCGCGCACGATCTTAAGGCCCCCCTGGCGCCCATCATCGGCTATGCCGAGGTGTTGGCCGATAAGACCGATACCATGTCCATCGAGGAACTGCAACGATATCTGCGCGTGATCGCCACTACGGCGCATAAGATGTCGAATATTATCGATGAGCTGCTACTGTTGGCCAGCGTCCGTAAGGAAGATGTCCAGGTCGAGCCGTTGATTATGGAAGCAATCGTCCAGGAAGCCGTGCAGCGGCTCTCTGCGATGATTGAAAGCGAGTCCGCCACGCTCAAATTGCCGGAAAAATGGCCCATTGCGTTGGGCTACGCCCCCTGGGTAGAAGAGGTCTGGGTCAACTACCTCAGCAACGCGATCAAATATGGCGGTACTCCACCAAAGGCGGAGATTGGGGCGTCCTACGTGCAGGTGGAGGGGGAGCGGATGGTTCGTTACTGGGTCCGGGATAACGGTCCCGGCCTTACTGAGAGTCAGCAGCGGCGCCTTTTTACTCCCTTTGAACGGCTGGGGCAGGTCCGGGCAAAAGGACATGGCCTGGGGCTTTCCATCGTCCATCGCATTATCGATAAGCTGGGCGGTCAGGTTGGAGTGGAGAGCGAAGTGCGCAGTGAAAGCACCTTCTACTTCACCCTGCCGGCTGCTCCCCGTGAGGCCCTCGAGGCCGAGGAATGACCCGAAATCTGATGCTGCGGCGCAAGTGGACGCTGCGGGCTCACGACGAGCAGGTGGTCTTTGTAAAGAAGTCTAATGAGCGCGCGGCGCACGTTCTGATGAAGGCGTTTATTTGGGCGCTCTACCTCCCCACGTACCCAGACCTGGTCGTGGAAGTCCTTGTGGGCGACCGTTATAAACCCGACGTGGTCTCCTTGGATCCGCGTGGGCGTCCCCGCTTCTGGGGAGAAGCCGGGCGAGTGAGTCGGCGCAAAATACGGAATCTGGTGCGTCGGTATCGAGCGACGCACTTTGCGTTGGCGAAATGGGACACGTGCTGGGATCCCTTGCGGGAGATCGTGGAGGAAGCCCTCGCCGGATTGCATCGTCAGGCGCCCTTTGATCTATTAGGTTTCCCCTCGGACAGTGCGCGACGATTTATCGACGATCGCGGTCAGATTCGGTTGACCTTCGCCGACGTCACGTGGCACCGTTGCCGCGGTGCAGGCGCGTCTGATCGGCGCGCTGTATCCTCCCACGGTACCGGGGGCTCAAACCGGAACACTCCCTGAAGTACCGGCACTACTTTTAATGCTACTCACTTCACTCCCGGCAAAGTCCAAGAGACCCACGTGCTTTTAGAGCTCCTCGTCGATGCCCCACCAGTACATATCCGCCAACTTCCGATGCTCCTGATGCAGGCGGACGTAGCTCTCGTAGCGGTGCTCGTCGATTTCGCCCGCTTCGAGCGCTTCCCGGACCGCACACCCTGGCTCCACCGTGTGACTGCAGTCGGAAAAGTTGCAATAGGGAACGTAGGGAGCGATGTCGGGGAAATATGCGTCGATCTCCTCGGGCTCCAGGTCGAAGAGCGCCAGCGCGCGGATGCCCGGCGTGTCCGCCACCCAGCCGCCGTCTTCCAGGGGGATGAGCTCGGCGACCGTGGTCGTATGTCGGCCCTTGCCCGTCGCCCCGCTGACCTGTTTGACCCGTCGTCCCAGTCCCGGTTGGAAGGCGTTAAGGAGGCTGGTCTTGCCCACGCCGGAGGGACCGACCAGCGCGGAGATCTTGCCGACCAGCCGCGAGTGTAATTCCTCGATGCCGTCTCCGGTCGTGGCGCTGGTATAGAGCACGGGATAACCGATCTCTTCGTACACACCAAAGGCCGCCTGCGCCGCCTCCGGCCCGACCAGGTCGATCTTATTGGCGCAGATCAGCGTCGGGATTCTCTGTCGTTCCGCACCCACCAGCAAACGATCCAGCAGACGTAGGCGAGGATCCGGCTCCGCACAGGCCAACACAAAGACCACCTGATCTGGATTGGCGATGATGACCTGTTCTTTCTCCCGAAGGTAACCGCGGCGATCCCAGCGTCGCGACCCGCGTCCGTAGGGTAACGGCCTGAGGCGACTGAGCGCTCTCTCTCGAGGTAGAACCTCTTCAATAATGTATCCGCCATGTTTGAGGGGTTCCCAGACGACGCGATCTCCCACGGTGATGATGGTCGTATCCCGCTGCTCTTTCTTTAGGCGTCCCCGGATACGAGCTGTGATTTCCTCACCCTTTTTGGTGAGAATGGTATAAAAGCCACTTTGCGATTTTATGACGAAGCCTTCGGGCATGTCGAATTCCGTACTGCTATGTGCTCTGGAGAACGATTCGTTTGAACTGTGTACGTTGGTGATGCGGATGATCCCTCGTACTATTAGGAGTTTACCATAACTCCAATGACCTACAAGAATGTAGCTATCTCTGCACGCTGGTGCGGTGAGGTAGGGCAAACCTGGGATTTTGCGAGTCGTCGGCGAAGACCCTCTCAGATGTCGCAGAATGTGGTTAGCCGCGCACAAAGCAGACAAAACTGGGGTTGATGATCTGGGTAAGCGTTGCCAGGAGACGTTGAGCAACCTTAGAAAGCCTTAGAACCGCTTCGTTTGCCCCGCCTCCGTGAAATTTGACACGATGTATAAAGGGCGTATATAATCATAGTATCCAGGTCAAACCGGATTATCGTTTGAGTCGCAATGGGTCTGGCCCGTGAATTTTCCCTAGATCGGCTGTCCCTTTGGGTAGCCGAAATAAAAGGCGCAGCACCTCTTTGTCCGATAGGAAAGTTTTTCGATGTTCTATCTGAAGCTCTTTTCAGTGAAGGCGACGTTAACGTCTGATCTTCGGAAGTGAGGACGGAATGAAGGTATTTGCACGTACGCCGTTGAATCTTCAGGACGTTCGGGTGCCCCGTGGGCGAGTCTATTTGATTCCCGACCGCTGCAAGGGGTGCCGGCTTTGTATCGAGTTCTGTCCCCAGGATGTTTTGCAAGAGTCCACAGCGCTCAACGCCAAAGGCTACCATTACCCGGAGATCGCTCCGGAGAAGGAGGACGCCTGCGTGCACTGTGACTTCTGCACCCTTATCTGTCCCGAGTTTGCTATCTTCACCCGTGAGATCGACGAGGAGGTGCCGTAGTGGGAAAAGCGGTGTTAACCGGACGGCACTTTATGAGCGGCGACGACGCGTGCGCTGAAGGCGCGATTGCAGCGGGTTGCCGCTTTTTTGGTGGCTATCCTATCACGCCCTCGACGGAGATCGCTGAGCGCTTCTCCCGGCGCATGCCGGAGGTCGGCGGCGTCTACATGCAGATGGAGGACGAACTCGGTAGTATCGCGGCGGTGCTCGGTGCGTCGGCGGCAGGCGCCCGCGCCATGACCGCCACGTCGGGACCGGGGTTGAGCTTGATGCAGGAGAACCTCGGCCTGGGCGTGATGCTGGAATTGCCTTGTGTGTTGATCGATATCCAGCGCGGTTCGCCGTCCACGGGACTGCCCACCATGGCAGGACAGTCGGACGTGATGCAGGCGCGCTGGGGCTCGCACGGCGACTACGCCCTTGTCGCCTACGCGCCATCGTCACCGCAGGAGATCTTTGACCTCACGATCCGCGCCTTCAACGTCGCCGACCGCTTCCGCGTGCCGGTACTTGTCCTCTCGGACGAGGTGATCGGCCACATGGTGGAGCGCGTCGTCATCCCCCCTGCTGAGGAGATCCCACGCTGGGAGCGTAAGCGCCCGGCACATCCCCCGGAGTTTTACGCGGAGCGCGGTGTTGGGCGTTTCGCGTCCTTCAGCGCCAAGGAGAATGATCTGGTCCCGCCCATCGCCCACGCCGGGGAAGGGTACCGCGTTCACTACACCGGTTTGACCCACGACGAGGTCGGACATCCCGATATTACTCCGGAGGCGCATCAGCAGCTCGTCACCCGGCTGGTGGAGAAGATCCGCCACAACGCCGACCAGATCATCGTGACCGAGGACCACTACCTTGACGACGCGGAGATCGTGGTGATCTCCTACGGCTGCACCGCGCGCTCGGCGCGCAAGGCCGTGCGTGTGGCACGGGAGACGGGCCTTCGCGCCGGATTGCTGCGTCTCGTCTCCCTCTGGCCTTTTCCTGAACAGCGGATCCGTGACCTGGCAGCGGCGGGGGCAGATTTTATCGTCGCGGAGATGAACCTGGGGCAGATCCGTCTGGAGGTCGAGCGCTGCGCCGGTCGGTCCGTGCGCGGTGTCCACCACGCCGGCGGTGAGATGATCACGCCGGAGCAGATCCTGCAAGCTATTCAGCAAAAGAGAACGAAGTAAATTTACCATAGAGACACTGATGAGGGCACGGAGTGATCATCCGGTAAAGGTGAAAGTGGATGGTGTTTTATCATAAAAGTCTAACCTCGAAAATTATTGGCGCTGCAATTGAGGTGCATAAGGCATTGGGACCGGGGCTTTTGGAGGCTACTTACCAAACGTGTCTTGCTCGGGAGATGACGTTACGGGAGATTCCCTTTGAGAGAGAGACGCCCTTGCCGGTTGAATATAAGGGAGAATACGTTGAATGT
Source organism: uncultured Anaerolineales bacterium (assembly GCA_964500755.1). Taxonomy (GTDB): domain Bacteria; phylum Chloroflexota; class Anaerolineae; order B4-G1; family SLSP01; genus G713. The sequence goes on along the minus strand of CAZCPK010000230.1, from coordinate 339 downwards.
GGCTATCGGCTTGATTTTCTGGTCGATGATAAGGTTGTGGTTGAGCTAAAAGCGGTGGATGAAATCCATGTTGTTCATGAGGCACAACTCTTGACCTATCTGAAGTTAACCGGCTGTCGTGTAGGTTTGCTTATCAACTTCAATGTACCGGTTCTGAAAGATGGCATTACAAGACGGGTGTTGTGAGACAGAATCTTTAATATTCTCTGTGTCTCTCTGTGGTGAGAAGGAGGTCTCTTTTGACCCAAGTCGTTGTTGTTGAAGAGCACCCGCTCGACGTTATTATGCGCTCGGAGCGGATTCCGCACATCTTCTGTCCGGGCTGCGGCATCGGCGTCG
>CAZCPK010000229.1:0-6929 GCA_964500755.1 uncultured Anaerolineales bacterium | reverse complement strand
GTTGCCAGGAGGCGCTGAGCAACCTGAGCAAGCCTTAGAACCGCTTCGTTTGCCCTCTTTGGGATTCGCCTTGGGTGCAGAACAGCCTGTGCTATAATGGAATGTAGCATGAAAGATCATAGGTTTTGGGCTCTCGCCTCTGAAGGGAGCCAAGGTACAAAGAAAGGTACAAAGGAGGAAAAAATGCGCTCGAATCGCAACAGAGACTGGCGTCGCACCGTTTTTGTGATTCTGTCCATCATCCTTATTCTGAGCATGATACTGGGCTTCGTCGCCAGTGCAATCCCCTATATTTTTTAGGGATCTTTAGGATTTCACCGGGTCGCAGCCCGGACGTACCCACGGACTTCCTAGATTCACGATGAAAATCAGAAGTCAGTGGAAATCTATCTACTCGGGAGTAAGAGGTGAAACGACTATTTGACGATCCGGTGAAGTCCCAAAGAGCCTTCTTCGACATTTCGCACTTGTCAACCCACTTGCACGGCCTTATCAACCACATCCAAGACGCCCACGTAGCCGGGAAAGTCCTTGGGGCTCTAAGAACCTGCAAGGTCTTTTCTGCCGTGGCAAAGTCATGTCACCCCGCACTATCTTGTGGTTCTACCACACAGCCACAAGATATCTCTCTGGTGAATAACTTTCGGGTCTCTAAGACTTTGCCGGATAGTGGAGTGCGTGCTTCTAAAAACCGTGTCCCTAAAACTAGTGCAGCAGGCTACGCTAGTGGGGCTCACCAGACCTTTTCTGCATTGTGACAGGAAGCGCGGGGCAAACGTTGCCTTTGCATCCGGCGAAATCCCAAAGAGCCCTCTTATTTACTCTGTACCCTTCATGACTCTGTGGTGAGATATTTAGTTATTTCAGTAGAACCCTAGCTTTCCTCTCCAGAGCCCAGACCGAACGGTTATTTTTAGTAACGCCATTCTCTAAAATCCAGGTGTCATTTTCAAGGTAAAGGAGCCCCCTATGTCTGAGTCTGAGAAAGCCTTACAGGACACTGTTTTGCGCGAGTTTCACATCTCCCGCAAGGCCCGAGATCTGTACCAGGTCGACGAAGCGCTCTTCACCTTCAATGGGAACGTGATCTTCGCCGACTTCCAGGCCGCTCGTCGCCTGGCTCAACAGATGAACGCCAAACGGGACCTCATCAACGATCCAGAAAAAGCGGTACAAGCTGGCGAGATCAACGCGATGGGGCTCATTGACGAAATTCTGCACTACGTCGTCCGTCGCTACCGCGAGGAACGTAACCCCGACGTGCTGGAACAGGCCGTCGATTACCTGGAAGATCGCCTGGGAGAGGAATCGCTCGAACAGATCCTGCGCACCTTCGTGGATGAATTCCCGCCGGTCGCCATCTATCGCGGCGAGCTCACGCCGGAGGAGTATCTGGAAGGCGAGACGGACGGCACGCCGCACCGGCTCGTGGTCCTGGAAGAGCTGCTCCTGCTCTGGGCCGCGAACGAGAATCCCGGGTTTGAGCCTTATGAAGAGCTCTTCGACGACACCCGGTTGGAGAAGGAGAGCGACTACTCGCACTTCGTCGCCGCCCTGCCCGCCTTCTTTGATACGCAACCCCGTTTCGGCCCGGACAACGATACGTTGGTAGAGATGTTGCTGGCGCCGGGACGCGCATCACCCGATTCGCTCAGCGGGCAGCTGGAGTTTATCCGCGAGCGCTGGGGCAGCCTGCTGGGGGACTATCTCACACGACTGCTGCGCGGGCTGGACTTTCTGGCCGAGGAAGAGCGCATGTTCTTCGACCCGGGCCCGGGCCCGGCGCTCGTCTACGAGTTCGGCGGCATGGGCGAGGAGCCGGAGCGTTTCAGTCCTGACAGCGACTGGATGCCCAGCGTCATCCTGCTGGCAAAGAACGTCTATGTCTGGCTGGATCAGCTGACGCGGGACTACGGTCACGACATCCACCGGCTCGATCAAATCCCCGACGAGGAGCTCGACAAACTGGCCCATTGGGGCTTCACCGGGCTCTGGCTTATCGGCCTATGGGAACGCAGCGAAGCGTCCAAGCGCATCAAGCAGATCATGGGCAAGGAGGACGCTGTCGCGTCGGCCTACTCGCTCTACGACTACGTCATCGCCGCGGATCTCGGAGGCGAGGACGCCTTCAACGATCTCAAGGCCCGCGCCTGGCGACGCGGCATCCGCATGGCCAGCGACATGGTGCCCAACCACATGGGCATCGACTCGCGCTGGGTCATTCAACATCCCGATTGGTTTATCGGCCTGGATCACAGCCCCTTCCCCACCTACAGCTTTAACGGGCCGAATCTCTGCGACGACGACCGGGTCGGCGTCTACATCGAGGACCATTATTATGATCACAGCGACGCCGCCGTGGTCTTCAAGCGCGTCGATCATTGGACGGGCGATGAGAAATTCATCTACCACGGCAACGACGGCACCAGCATGCCCTGGAACGACACCGCCCAGCTCAACTTCCTCAAGGAGGAGGTACGCGAGGCCGTGATCCAGACGATTTTGCACGTGGCGCACCGCTCGCCCATCATCCGCTTCGACGCGGCCATGACGCTGGCGAAACGTCACTACCGCCGTCTCTGGTTCCCCGAACCCGGCAGCGGCGGGGCCATCCCCTCGCGGGCGGAACACGGTATGCCCAAGGAGACCTTCGAGGAGCTCTTCCCTCAGGAGTTCTGGCGCCTGGTCGTGGATCGCGTGGCGGAGGAGGTGCCGGATACGCTGCTGCTGGCCGAGGCCTTCTGGATGATGGAGGGCTACTTTGTGCGGACGCTGGGCATGCACCGCGTCTACAACAGCGCCTTTATGAACATGCTGCGGGACGAGAAAAACGATGAGTACCGGCAGCTGATGAAGAACACGTTGGAATTCGACCCGCAGATCCTCAAGCGCTACGTCAACTTCATGAACAACCCCGACGAGCGGACGGCGGTCGACCAGTTCGGCAAGGACGATAAGTACTTCGGTATCTGCACCCTGATGGTCACGCTCCCGGGCCTGCCGATGTTCGGTCACGGACAGGTGGAGGGCTACGCGGAGAAGTACGGCATGGAGTTCCACCGCGCCTACTGGAACGAGACGCCCGACCAGGCCCTGGTCGAGCGTCACGAGCGCCAGATCTTCCCCCTGCTCTACAAGCGCTATCTCTTCGCCGAGGTGGACAACTTCTACCTCTACGACTTCTACACGCCGGAAGGGCCCGTCGACGAGAACGTCTTCGCCTATTCGAACCGGCGCGGCGACGAGCGGACCCTGGTGCTCTACCATAACGCCTACGCGGAGACGCGCGGCTGGGTGCGCACCTCGGTCGCCTTCGCCGTCAAGAATGGGGACGAGAAGCAGCTGGTGCAGCGCTCCCTAGACGAGGGATTGCGGATCACCAGCGACCCGAAAGCCTACCTCGTCTTCCGGGATACGATCACCGACCTGGAGTACATCCGCAACTGCCGGGTGATCTCGGAGCAGGGGCTGTACGCGGAGCTGCACGCCTATCAGGCGCACGTCTTCACCGACTTCCGCCTAGTGCAGGACGACGCCCGGGGGAGGTACGCCGCCATTCACAACGCGCTGGACGGTCGCGGCGTCCCCAGCGTGGACGTCGCCATGCGCGAGCTCTTCCTCAAACCGATCCACGAACCACTCCGCGCACTGATCGGCCCCCAGGCATTCCGCTGGCTGTTGAAGGCGCGCCAGACGACCACCCGAGCGGACGATGCCCGGGTCTCGCGGCAGGTCAAGGAGAAGCTGCTGGATCTGCTAGAAGCGATACAGGAGAAGGTCGAGGACGGGGCGAGAGACTCCGAGCTGGAAGCCATCGCCGAGCGCGTGCACGATCGCTTGCTGACCGCCCTGGGATTGCCCACCCACTTGGAGAAATTGGCAGCAAGTCCTAGGGCGGACAGCCCCGGACGGGGTCTCGCTGACTACCTGGCGCCAGGGCTCGCCGGCGAGGACCCGCGCACGTGGGAGACGTTGTTCGGCTGGTTAATGACGCACCAACTGGGGCGCGTGGCCGATGCGGAGAACGTCGCGGAGCAGAGCCTGGCGTGGCTGGAGGATTGGCTGCTGGGCAAGCTGCTCGCCGAGCAGCTACAGGCGCTGGACGTGCCAGAAGCGGAAGCGTGGCGCTGCGTGAGCGTGATCAAGTTGCTGCTGACCCACGACGGGACGCTGATGGAGGCCCTGGCGTCGGAGTCCCCCACCCACGCCTTCCTGAAAGCCCTTTTCCAGGACAAGCGCACGCAGACGTTCCTCGGCGTCAACCGCTACGAGGACGTACTCTGGTTCAACAAAGAGGCCTTCAATTTGCTGCTCTGGTGGCTCAACGTGCGGGCGGCCATCGTCCTGCTGGCGGCCTCGCCCGACGACCTCAAGGTCCAGTGGGAGGTTCGCGCGGCGCTGCTGGGACGGGTGCTGGAAGCCGAGGCCGCGTCCGGTTATCAGGTGAAGAAGCTGCTGGCGACCGCCGAGGCGTTGGACGAAGAGCAAAACTAGCGCGCAAACCAATCTACCCAGTCAAAAAAGTCCCGGAGCAAATGCTCCGGGACTTTGTATAGCTGGCAAAAATCGCTGCACGCCGGGTGCAACGTCTACTAGGGCTGTAAGCCGGGCGGATCAACGTCGTCCGGCGGCCCGGGGTCCGGATCCCCTGGAGGATCCGGATCGCCGGGTGGGTCCGGTTGACCGGGCGGATTGAAGTCGTCGTCGCCACCATCGTCGGGCGGATCCTCCGGCGGCGGCGCGGGCTGATCCGGCGGCGCGGGCTGATCCGGTGGCACGTCCGTGGGTACGGACGGCGGCGCCTGGGTTGCGGTGGGTATAGGGGTCGGCGTCGAAGTCGGAGAGGGTGTGGAAGTAGATGTAGGCGTAGGAGTGGACGTAGCCGTGGGGGTCGGTGTAGGCGTGCTCGTCGGCGTGAGCGTTGGAGTGAACGTCGGCGTCGGCGTGGCGGTAGGCGGCAAGAGCGCAGGCTCTACACTGATTTCCTCGAGGTCGCCGCCCAGCGCCTGATAGGCATTCAGAGAAGCCTGATAGGTACGCCGCAACTCATCGCTAACCGACTCGCCCGTGGCTAGCTTCTGCAGATTGTGTATACTCTCGCGGATCTGCGCCCGAGCTTCCCCGTTATCCTGCAAAGCCGGAGCAACCGCTATGGCAGTGAAAGAGCGCTCTGCTTCTTCCCATGCCGCCTCGGGGACTTCCCGCTCGGCTTCCGTCAGCCGTTGAATCTCCCGCACGCGGCGGTCGAGAAACGCCAGCTGCAGCTCCTCTCTACGCTCAGCAGGGGCCACCCGTAGCCGGGTCGCCTCCACCCTCCGCTTCAACGGATAAAGAGTATCGCCGGGCAGACTGGACTCCGCGGCCAACACCGTCCCCACAGAGCCCAAAAAGAGGATAGCGACCAACGCGAGGGCGACAGCGGCACCCGCCGGCAAGCGCAGGGGAGTCTGCAGGAGCTGCCGGAAAAAGGTCAATATTCCACCCGGTGCGGGCGTGCCTGTGGCTGCAGCGGGGGCTCCTGCGCGCGCCAGGGCCTGATCCCATATTACGTCGCGTTTATCTCGGGGAAGACGTCCCTCCCCCAGGGACTCCAACTGCCGGGTGAGTTGGGGAAACTGTCGGGCTATCTCGTCATTGTGCTTCATTGTATGTCTCCCGTCTGGAAAGTCCGCCGCCGCTTCATTATCTTGCGCAATTTCTTAAGGGCACGATAGATCATTGCCTTCACGGCGTTCGAATTGCTCTCCACGACTTCCGCAACCTCTCTATTGTCCAAACCAACAATGAAACGAAGCAGGACAACCTCACGTTCAGCCTCCGTCAGATATTGAAGCGACTCAATGAGCGCTTCATTTTCAAAGCGATCTTCTGGCGAGCCCCCTACCAGGAACTCTTCCATCTCCGGCGTGAACGCGACGCGCTTCTCACGGCGACGCTCGGACTTGCGCCAATAGTCCACCAGGCGCGCCCTGGCGATGCGAAACAGCCACGCGCCAAAGGGCAGGCCGCGATCCTCATACCGCTCAATGGACGTGATCACGGAGGCAAAGACCTCCGCGGTCAAATCCTCCGCCAGGTTGTGATCGCTGGTTCGGTAGATCATGTAGTGATATACCGCGTCCACGTAGCGCTCGTAGAGCTCCCCGAGCGCCTCGCGATCCCCTTGCTTCGCTCGCGCTATGATCTGACTCTCGTCAGCTGTTTCTTGAGGACCCATAAAGATAAGTCACCTTTCAGTTGCGTCCTCTATAGTATATATCGAGTTTGAATTGCGTCCAGTAACGGTCATCTCAGCCTCAAACGACCTTTCTGCAAAATGCCCATATAGGAGTTTTTTCCTATATCGCTTCTCAAGATTCTCTCAAAATTCGTCGTTACCAACGGCCCGGTCATACCGATTTAATACGTGATAAAATAGATGGTAAGAGAATGGTTTTAAAATCAGCAGTCTGGCAGCAACCGGGGGAGTGTTATGAACGCAGCGCAGCAGCAAAAGAAGGGTCAGACACTTGTAGAGTTCGCCCTTATTCTGCCTTTACTTCTGCTTATCGTCCTGGGCATCTTCGAATTCGGTCGCGTCCTCTTCATCTATAGTAATCTCTTCAACGCCACCCGCGAGGGCGTCCGCTACGGCGTGACGACGCCTCGGGACTACGGCGGCATCTCCAATCGGGTCCTGGAGGCGGTCGCCGCGGTGCCCGACGGCGACGTCACCGTCCAGGTCTGGTACGACGACGGTCCCAATTCCGGCACCCAGTTCACCGACTACGATCAAGTGCAGGTAGGCCAACGGGTGGTCGTCCATCTGCAGCACGAGATTCAATCGATGACACCGCTCTTCGAAGGGATTATCGGCGGCCTGAACCTGCAGACGCGGGCGGCCCGCACCATCCAGAGCGTCGGGACCATCGTGAGTTCCCCACCCTCCA
>CAZCPK010000228.1:0-6944 GCA_964500755.1 uncultured Anaerolineales bacterium | reverse complement strand
CTTAGAACCGAGACGTTCACGGTTAGCCGTCCCCGAGACGGGGACGGGAGCGAATAGTGAATATGTCTGGAGTAAAGAAACTTTACGGACTTACTTAGTACTTCACCTAAAAACCTAGAAGAGCCTTTATATAGGGATGATCTAGATCATGGTGATATGACCCCTCACGCGATAAGCAGGCGACCACAGCTATCGCAATACGTCACCTTCCCGCCCTTGGCCGACTGCTGACGAGAGACGATCACCTCAATCCCGCAGACACTACAGACGTTCCCTTTTAGGCGAGCAATGGCGGGATTACCGAGCCGCGTTTGTAGATGCCGATAAGCATCCAGGTGATGGCCTGGAACCTGCTTTTCGATTTCCTCAGTCTCCCCCTGCAACTTCTTGATCCTGCGTTGTAACGTCGCCTGCTCGGCCTGAAGCTCCACAGCCTGCGCTGCGTGGTAGGTTTCCGCTGCCTCCAATGCAGCCGCCGCCTCCGACGCCCGAACCTCTGCTTCCTCGCGCGCAATCATGGCCTCCAGCAGCTTATCCTCTAGATTAATCCTCCGACGCTTGAGTGAGTCAACCTTCGCCTGCATGTCCTGCATTTCACGCGGATTCTTAATATTACCGCTGTATAATCTCGATTCTGCCTGCTCCCGTTCTATGTCTAGTTGCTTCACCTGACGTTCCAATTCCCGCTGAATCTTCGTGGTTTTCTGCGCTTCCGCTGTCAACTTCTTGGCACGCTTTCGCGCCTCGCGCACGGCGGCATCCTCTTGCAAGGCCCGGTTAATCTCGGAGAGCCTATGACGGGCTGCGGCCAGGTGCTGATCGATCTCTTGTAAACGTAGCAGAGCTTCCGTCCAGGACATAATGTGCCTCCTCAATTCTGTGGTTCAGCCAAACGCGCAATTCAGCAGGGGAAGAACAGGGCGGATCATGGTCGAGTTACCCTCGGCCCCTTCCTGTCTAGCCAGCGGTATGTTGATAGCAGGATCGTCGCTGTATTATATATAAGCAGCGGAGCCTCAAACTCCCGTTCTACGCTTATGCGGCTTTGGCTGCCCTAAGAAAAGGTGCAACCAAAGAAAGATATGAGGCCCGTAGGCAACGGGGCTCTACCCCGAGCCTCTTTCTCTGGTGAAGTATTTTTGTAACCGTTCAGATCCAGGGAGCATTGGACACAGATTCACACGGATTTACACAGATTGAGGCCATCCACGCGCCTTACTGGGCACTTGAGGGAAAAAATCTGTGCAATCTGTGTCGATCAGTGTCCCATAGTTCAATCACCTGAACGTTTACGTATTTTTTTCACCAGGACCGATCTTAAGTTTCCGTCGATCGGCGGGCAAAAAAACGATGGCGCGCTACCAAGAAGAGTACACCGACTACGAAAAATATCAAAGAGAAGACCTGCGCAGCTGCGAGCCCGCCCATCCGCCAGGCGTCGGGTCGTAACATCTCCGTAAAGAAACGGATGAAGGAGTAACCAATCAGGTAACCGATTACCAGATCACCTCTCCGTAACTTTTCCGGATGTCGCGCTCCCAGCACAAATAAGATAACAAAGAGCGCCAGCGAAGCCAACGATTCATAGAGAAATGTGGGATGAAAAAGCGTATCCGGCGGATATTGGGTCAGTTCTGTATACGGTAGGATGCGATGTTCAAGCGGGATCTTCAATCCCCAGGGCAAATCGGTGGGAGGGCCGTAGAGCTCCCGGTTGATAAAATTCCCCCAACGTCCAATAGCCTGCCCCAGGGCGACACCCGGCGCAGCAAAGTCCATCCACTGCACCGGCGAGAGTCCGTAAAAGGCGCTGTAAAGCACGACGCCTAACGCACCTCCGATCACCCCGCCCAGAATACCCAAGCCCCCGTTCCACAGGTAAAGGATTTCCACAGGATGTTCGCGGTAGTAAGACCAACCGATCAAACCGCCCTCCGGTTGCGAGAAGACGTGATAGAGGCGCGCTCCCACAAGCCCCAAGACGATGACGACCAGGAGCATATCCCAGACGTGATCGGGATCTTGGTCCCTCTGTCGCGCCAGATACGCCGTAACGACGGTCGCCAAAAGGATGCCGGTCACGATAAGCAGGCCATACCAATGTATAGCCAGAGGACCCAAATTGATTAACACTGGAGATACTGGTGGTTGCATCATTCCCCCTTTCTAAAATAGAACTTTCTATACCAACCTCAATCTGGAGAACTAGCGCCCCGGGCTTCATCTGACTTCATTGAAGGCCCTGTTACACGGGTCACATAGAGCGCTTCGGTCATTCAAGATACCCTAACGCTCGCAGGCGTCGGGTCAATTGGGCGTCTTTTTCCAGATCGACGTGTTTTTCCGGATGATCGCCCTCGTGACATCGCTCCCGAGCTGCCGCCAGACACGTCGCCAGCCGCGCTTCCAGGCGTGCGGCCAGCTCCGACCATTCGGTCAAGCGATTGTTCAACTCCCCAGGATCTGTCCTCAGGTCGAAGAGCTCCTCCGCCTGCTCATCGACCGTGAGCAGCTTATACGTATCCTCGTACACCGCGCGACGGGTCGAGCGGCAGCGAAACGCCTCAACCGCTTCCAGATTCCGCTGGGCTATAAGATTGACCAGAGTCACCGGAGAATAGGCCTCGGCAAAGGGCACATCCTGTCGCGCACCCGCGTCATCGCGCGCCCGCGACAAGCTCAACGTATCGACTTGTGTGGCGACGGCCTCCTCCATCTCTGATGTGACGTGCTCCGAGAATCCTGCCGCCTCCAGAATCGTGTGAAAGACGCGGCGCACGGAAACCGGCGACGAGTGCCGCGCTCCTGCGGGATAGTCTCGCGGATAACGGACAATCAGGGGTACGTGCAGGAGGTCTTCATAAACGACCAAAGAGTGCCCCACGTAGCCGTGGTGGTCCAAGCCCTCGCCGTGATCTCCGGTGACGATGACCAACGTCTCGTCACGCACTTCAGGAGCATCCAGGTAGTCGAAAAGTCGCTGCAGCTCGCTGTCCTGATATGCCACTTCGACATCGTACATGTCGTTGAGCACGCGGTGCTCCATCTCGGTAAAGGGCGCGGTGAGGGGCGCGATCCAATCGTACGTACGATGATTATAGGATTCCATAAAAGCTCGCGCCTGTGAGTTGCGCCGGTAGTAAGGGACAAAGCGACGCACAAAGCGCGGCGGTGGCTCATACGGCAAATGCGTCTCCATGACGTTGAGAAAGGCAAAGAGCGGGCGATCGTCGTCCCGTTCACGGTGCTGTCGCATAACTGCCACGAGATCCCCCACCGATTGATGGACGTTGCCCTTGAAGTTGATGTGACGCTCCCAGAGCGGTGTGAGCCAGGGATGGAGCATCAATCCCAGCAGAGCATCGTTGTGCGTCAGCCAATCCTGTAGCGGAGCATTCAGGCAATGCAGCTGATCGATCAACTGGCGCCAGAGCCCACTGCCCTCTCTGTCTTTACGTGACACGTCCAGCCGGGGACGTTGGGGTAAGACCCCGCCGTAATTGTAGAAGTCCCCAAAGCCACGCTCCAGGTGATTATCGACGACGCCAAGGAGCGGATTGTTGCAGAATCCAACCGTAGCATAGCCCAGCTCCTGTAAATATTCAGCCACCGTTGGCCACGCCGAGCTATGTCTAGAGTAGATCTGGGTCGTGCCATGCGTCGTCGGATATACGCCCGTGAAGAGTGAGGCGTGGGCGGGAATCGTCCACTGGGCCGGAGAGACGCCCCGTTCGAAGAGCATCCCCCCCTCGGCGAATGCATCCAGGTGGGGGGAGGTCGGGCGCGAATAGCCGTAACAAGAGAGTCGATCGGCCCGCAACGTATCCAGGACGATCAGCAGAACGTCCGGTCGCTCACGTTTGCCCATCAGGTAGTGCTCCGCGCTTTTCTTCCCAGCCAATGCCGCGCCACAAGAAAGATCACGACCACACCGATGAGCACCAGTGCCAGGGTCTGCGCCGACGTCCGATCCGTACGCATGAAATCCATCAGGTAACGGATGATGGAGTAGCCGATGACATACCCCGCCGTGATGTCCCACGGCTTTAACCGATCGCGGAAACGCAAGAAAAGTCCTACCAGCAGCCAGCAGAGCAGGAAATCGGCCAGGGACTCGTAAAGAAAGGCTGGGTGAAAGCGCGTGCTCGGTGGATACTGGGTCAGGTTATTATACGGAGGGATCCGATACTGCGCCGGGATATCCAGCCCCCAGGGTAGATCGGTCGGAGGACCGTAGAGCTCATAGTTGATGAAGTTGCCCCAGCGACCAATGGAGTGCCCCAACGCCATGCCCGGCGCCGCGAAGTCCATCAACAGCAACGGATTCGCGCCTCGAATCCTCGCGAAGATCAGGATACTCAACGCACCGCCGATAATCGCACCATAGATGCGGAGGCCACCTTGCCAAATATGGAGTGCCTCCAGCAGATTCTCTCGATAATAACTCCAGTGCGGCTCGACGACGACGTACTCGATACGCGCACCAATCACGCCGCCCACCACGGCAACCAGCAACATGTCCCAGACGATGTCTGGATCCTTGCCGGCGCGTTTAGCCAGGTGCGCGGCGACCGTCGCACCGAGCATGATCCCGGTGACGACGAGCAAGCCGTACCAATGAACGGCAAAGGGACCAAACTCAATCAAAATCGGATCAACAGGGGGTTGCATCTGGAAAGCCTCCTCTCACGAAAGTGATTAAATCAGACGCACTAGTTTGCTGCTCTGAAAAAAAGTGTAGTCAATGAAAAAAACGTCCTGTATCTCTCTGCCGGGTGAAGCATCTTTTTCACCAGAGCCACTACCTCACATTGTACGCAGCCTACATCCATCCGTAACGCTCTGCGAGCAGTTGCCGGGTCTCTTCGAAATAGCCCGCCATGCGTGGATAAGCTACTCCCACCGATCCAAGCCCAAAGAGCAGACCGGTGAGTGTGCGCAGAAACGGTGTCGTCTCGTGCGCGGTCACCGCTGTGGGCCAGATCATCGAGAGCACCTTGGTAAGCAGCTGATAGCCACCGTCGATCCCCATGGGGAGGACGCCGAAGACCAGATAGGCCCAGATCGGCAGCGGCGGGACGTCCCAGCGCTTCTCCAGAAGCGCGTAAACGACGCCACCGAGGAAAAGCGACCCGTAAATCGCCACATCTCGCTGACACAAGGCGATTTTATATCCCACGGAGGCGTTCCCCAGGAAGAAACTACTGGGTTCCATGGCGGGACGCAAAAGTACAGTCTCCAATGAATAGGCCACCTTTTCGCCAAAGAGGAACCAGGAACGTTGGGGATACTGGTGACAGAAGAGGCGATAGAAGCTATACAGAAAGTTCGCAACCCCTGTCTGTTCCAGCTGCATCAGGACCGGCGCTAAAATCGCCCCACCAATATAAAGGCCCATCAGCAGATTGAAGATGGCTAACCAGTGCTTGGTCAACCAGAAAACACCACGATTGAGGGATCGGACAGCTTGACGCTGCCCCCCGGCCAACTCCAGCGATTCAGTCCGCGACGCGACACGACGCTGGGCCTCGGCGACGATTTCCTCCGCCGCAGGTCCAGCGTCTTCGGGCGTCTCGACGCGCGTGCGTTCTTCTACTCTATCGTTCACAATCCTATATCCCACCCTATTCCGCGCTCTTCAAACCACACACCCAGAGCGTCCAAGCCCTGCGTCAACATTAAAAGCCCCACGAGGATCATCAAAACGCCGATGATCTTCTGAATTAGCGGCAGATACCGACCGATCCGCAACAATATTGCACTCAAACGATCAATCAGTAACGCAGCCAGGATAAACGGTACTCCCAACCCTAGTGAGTAGACGCTCAATAACATCGCACCCCGCAGGGCGGTCTGTTGTTGCGCGCTCAGCGCCAGAATCGACGCCAACATCGGGCCAACGCAGGGCGTCCAGCCTGCCGCGAATACCATGCCGACCAGCACCGAGGAAAACAATCCCAACTCGCGCTGATTTCGCCACTCCAGGCGCGCGGTGCGCTCCAGGAAAGGTAAATCCAGCCATCCCAGCAGCGCCAAACCGAAGAAGATAACGAGCAGACTGGCGACGTAACGCAACATAGGGCCCGCCAGCAGGGCGCCGAGCGTTCCGGCGACGGTGCCCAGCAGGACGAAGACCAGGGTAAATCCCAACACAAAAAGCGCCGCATGTCCGACGATGTAGAAACGCTCGCGCGGCGTACGCGTCTCCGATCGCGTCTCCGATCGCGTCACCGCATAGCCGCTCAGGTATCCCAGATAAGCGGGCACCAGCGGCAAGACGCACGGCGCCAGAAAAGAGGCCAATCCTGCCAGGAAAGCGAACCCCGGACCAACGTCTACACTATTCATTTACTCACGACACTTTCCCCCATCTATACCCAAACCCTTACGGATTATACCACTCCTCAAGATCCTTTTCAACAGCGCACGATATGTTGCGACAAATCCACCTCTTACACAACGCCGCACCTTCCCTGATCAATGGGCTAAAGAAAAAGCCCGGCAGAATGACCTACCGGGCTGTAACGTCGACGTGGAACGCGGTCAGGTGTCTTCCTCGTGCGCATACCGCAGGACGGGATGGCGCGCGGCTTTGACCTCGTCGAGACGGCGTACTGGACTGTTGTGAGGCGCCTCGTGCAGCAGCTCAGGATCGGATTTGGCCTCCTTGGCGATCTCCAGGAGCGCCTCGACGTAGTTATCAAGCGACGCCTTGCTTTCCGTCTCCGTCGGCTCAATCATCAACGCCTCGTGGACGATGAGCGGGAAGTAGTTGGTAGGTGGATGCACACCGTAGTCGATCAGGCGCTTGGCAATATCAAGCGCGCGCACGTCCTCGGCCCCTTCGATCTCACCTGAAGCGACGAACTCGTGCTTGCAGATACGATTGTAGGGCACGGGGTAGACGTCCTTGATGCGGACGCGCATATAGTTGGCGTTGAGCA
>CAZCPK010000227.1:0-6949 GCA_964500755.1 uncultured Anaerolineales bacterium | reverse complement strand
ATCCAACCAAAGGTGTTAACCTATTTCTGAAGCATTTCCCGATTTGCTTCGAAATTCCGCATTTCACCCAAAAACCAATAAGAGCCGAACAATTTTGCGTAAAGCCCTCCATGATTCTCGATCAAAGGTTCGTAGTAGCCATGAAGTCCTCAGACGGAGTGGCGTTATGACGCGCCCCCCCAGGGCTGCGTCGCTACCTACGAGCGTCTACATAAAATTGTGTAGGGTGTTGTGCTTTCGGGACGCATGCACCAGTTTCATCTAGTTAACAGACAAACCTTTGCCTCAAAGTGATAGGTAGCTAGTTATGCTCTAAAATTTGACAACTTCGTAAATTTGGCATACATTGCTTTTATAGGTGCTTCATCTTCTGTGCGGCGAGAGGTACGTCGGCAAATTTTTCTCGGACGCTCGATTCGACAGAAACCACCTCGCATCATTACCCTGCGTCACTGGATCAGATAGCAGTGTTATTTACTTAAACCTCTTCGTTAGGTACCATTTCTGTTGGCTATCATTGAGGCCTTCGAGGTCTTCGTCAGAGGAGGTGGCCATGATATAGGAGCGATACGGCAGGGCCGTTTCAGAGAATCGGCTACCGACATATTCATTGTTCCCAAGCTACCTCAAATGAGTGAAAGATGAAGAACCCTGGACGAATGCTTATTATCGCCTTAGCCTTGATCCTCATAGGCAGCCTTCTGGCCTGGGCTGTCCAGACGAACGGCGGTCAAGTCGAGGTCAAGGATATTCGGTTTATGGGAGCCAACGGACAGAAGATGAGCGCCTTGCTCTACGTACCTAAAGGCGTGACCAACGAGAATCCGGTGCCCGGCATCGTCGCCATTCACGGGTACATCAACTCGCGGGAGACCCAGAGCGGCTTCGCCATCGAGTTCGCGCGGCGGGGCTACGTGGTTCTCGCGGCGGATCAGACGGGGCACGGTTACTCCGATCCACCGGCGCTCTCCAACGGTTTTGGTGGCCCCGACTCCCTGCGCTTCCTGCGCTCCCTGGACATCGTCGATCCCGAGAACGTGGGCCTGGAAGGGCACTCCATGGGCGGATGGGCCGTGGCGATTGCCGCCGGCGTCTACCCGGAGGACTACAAGTCCATCGTGCTGGCGGGGTCCTCGACCGGCACGTACGGCGCGCCTGAGGGCACGCCCGAGTTCCCCCGTAACCTGGCGCTGGTCTACTCGAAGTGGGACGAGTTCTCCCAGCTGATGTGGGGGACGCCGGTGCCCGGCGACATCGGCAAGACGGAGAAGTTGCAGACGCTCTTCGGCACAGACGACGAGGTCGAGCCGGGCGTGATCTACGGCTCGATTGACGACGGCAGCGCCCGCGCCTGGTATCAACCGACCACGACCCATCCGGGCGATCGCCTGTCACCGGAGGCCATCGGTGACGCGGTCGAGTGGTTCCAGAAGACGTTGGACGGTGGCAACGACTTGCCGCGCTCCAATCAGATCTGGTACTGGAAGGAGCTCGGCACGCTAATCGCCGCGGTCGGTATGGTGCTCCTGCTCTTTCCCGTCGGCGCGTTACTCTTGAAGATACCGTTCTTTGCAGAACTGAAGGGGGCGCCGGCCCCGGTCAAGGGGGAGTCAGGGCTCGGCTGGTGGATTTCAGCGTTGATCTTCGCGGCGCTCGGCCCGCTGATGCTCTTTCCCTTCAAGGAAATTTTCGCCACCCAGGGCTGGCAGGCGACGGCGCTCTTCCCCCAGAATATCACGACGCAGGTCGTTATCTGGGTGGTGCTGGTGGGCCTCATCTCGCTGGCGCTCTTCCTCCTGTGGCATTTCTTGATCAACAAGAAGCGGAAGCCGACAGGCGATAACTACGGCTTGACCTGGGATGGGAAGCTCCAGTGGGGGATGCTCGGCAAGTCTTTCCTGCTGGCCCTCTCCGTGGGCTTCGTCGACTACTTTACCTTGATGCTCGTCGACTATTTCTTCAAGACCGATTACCGCTTCTGGGTCTTCGCGGTCAAATTGATGAGCCCGCTGCATCTGCGCATCGCCCTCTCGTACTTCATCTTGTTCGCCTTCTACTTCCTGATTGCGGGCACCATCCTCTTCGGTCAGCTGCGCAAGGACGATCTCAGCCTGGGCCGGGCGTTGGGCATCAACGTGGCCCTCTTCATTGTCGGCTATGCCGTATTGATCATCGTGCAGTACATCCCGCTCTTGACCGGCGGGACGCTGCTGATCGCCGACGAGCCGCTCTGGTCGATCATCGCCTTCCAGTTCCTGCCGCTGATGAGTATCGCGGCGTTGGTAATGACCTTCTTCCACCGCAAGACGGGGCGTGTTTACGTGGGTGGTTTCCTGGCGGCCCTGTTGATCACGTGGATTGTGGTGGCGAGCCAGGCCGTTCACTTCGCTTTCTAACGGCTGCTACTACCCAGCCCGTAGCCTGTAACGACGCAGCAGGGCTTCTTGAGAGGCCCTGCTGCTACTTGTACGAGGTGGTATTCGTGGTCGTCACCGTGATCTGTTAAACTACGATATCAGGATTTGGCTAGGTGCGATGCACCTTATGCTGTAATTTCAGAGGAGCTGTTGCCTCGGCGTTGTGTCGGGTTACCTTAACCCTCACGTGCGCTCGCTTGAAACGTAGCCGTCGACCGCGGGTCTTGAGGTAGAGCGACCGCCGGATACCGTGGGTATCTGGCGGTCGCATTATCATTCTCAAGTGGCTTACTCCGGCGCTTGACAAAACCTCTATTCATTATATTATATACAATGTAGAATATACTAAGGAGGCGCTAATGTCCACCCGGCTGGTCATTCTAGGTCTATTGCGCGAGCGACCGCTCTACGGCTACGAGATCAAGCAGATCATCGAAGAACACATGGGCGATTGGACCGCCATCGCCTTTGGCTCTATCTACTACGCCCTGGATAAGCTCGCCGATGAGGAGTTTGTCCAAAAGGTCGCGACGGAGCAAGAGGGCGGTCGTCCTTCCCGGCACATCTGCCGAATCACGGCGCGAGGGCGGGGGGAGTTTCTGCGGTTGCTACGCGATCTGTGGCGCACGCCGGAGCGCCAATACTTCGATTTTGACATTGCGCTTTTCTTTATTACAGCCTTACCTCGAGAGGAAATACTGACATATTTGCGTGGACGCATCGCTGGATTGGAGTCAACGCTCGCCCAACTCGACGCGCACCAAACCGAACAGCGCGCGCAGCCGGAGGTTCCCGCCGTCGCCGAGGCGATCTTTGATCACTCCCGGGTTCACATGGAAGCGGAGTTGGCGTGGGTAAGAGATTTGCTACGGAAGGTGGAACAGGGGCTTTATCCATAGCGTTTTTTTGCGTATTTATACAAGATTGTATATTAAATGTATATTAAAAGGCGCGTTTTATATGGAGGTAGGAGGTATGATGTTTAATCCACAGATTGATGAGGTATTACCGACGCGGCGTCGGATGGCTTTGACGTTGATGTTGGTTTGGGTGGGGTGGTTTATCGTGAATTTGGCGCCTAACGGGCTTTACTACATCGCCGCACGAACGGCGCCCGGTCTGCGCTTGCCTGCGGAGATCTTGTATTTCACCGGCGTCTCTACTGTCGGCATTATAGTTCCTTATCATCTCTGTTGTAGGTGGGACCTAGCGCTTGATCTTCTGCCGGAACGGAAGTCGGTGAGCTTCTGGATAGGCTCGGCGCTTTTTTTAGTCTTGGCGATATTCTTAGGAATAGAAGCTATGTCAGACCAGGGCATGACTCTGGGAGAAGCCTTTTCCTATTCTCTAACATGGATCTTGGCGCCGCTTCCCCTTCTAATTCCCACGATGATTGCGTATACGTTGCTATGGTACGGCTTGATGCTCCGTGGCTGGGAGCGGGTTTTGGGTAACTCAAGGTGGGCGACGCTCCTTTCGGTTATCATTGGCGCGCTCTTGTACGGCCTTTATCACTTTGCCAGCATAGATGAGATTACGACTCTCTCAGGGATGATCGATGAGATTGTGATCACCACGCTCATCGGCATTGGATTTGGCTTGTATGTTGCTTTGACGCGCAGCTTATTGGTCGCTTTCCTGGTTAACTGGATGCTCAACTGGTTCGTCTTCACACCTGTTGGCACCTTTCATCCTCCTATTTGGCGTTGGCCAATTGGTTTGGGTGTGTTGCTAGGGATTTGGCTCCTTTATCGGTATGGCTGGGTTGAATCCTCAAGCAGCTAGTAGGATCGTCATATCCGGTCGTTTAGGAGAAAATGTGGTGTACGGATTTCACTCCGAGGCACGGCGATCTTTATCCAGGGGAGTCGACATTCTGGTGAGTTCAGCAAAGGTGTGCGCCGCTACCGGCCGCAATAGTACCCTACTCTCTACTGAAGGCTTTTTTCAGTAGAGACACCGGTGCTTGAGCACACCATCCAAGCACGAAAATATAAATCAATGGATTAAGCGGATTGAACGGATTTTCACTTATCCTAATCTGTTTAATCCGTTCAATCCGTTGACATTTTCGAAGGAGCCAATGATGCAAAAGCAGACCAATTCCTTTTATCGGTTTGCGGCCATCGCCGGGATCGTGGCCGGTGTTGGTGATTTTGTTGTCACGTTTGCGGCGGGATTCTTCTATCCAGGTTACGATCACCTGCGACTTGTCATGAGTGAGCTAGGTACGGCACGAAGCCCGGTCGCATTCTGGGTCAACACGTGGTGGATACTCTTTGGGGCGTTTTTCGTCGCCTTCGCCCTCGGGTTATGGCAACATTGCAGGTCACACAAAATCCCGATTACCATTATCGTGCTGCTGATCGCAGTGTTCGGGCTTGGCGCGGGCATCGGAGGAGGGTTATTCCCGATGGAGCCGGGCGGTCTGGAGATGACGACCGCCGGGAAACTTCATGGCATCTTCGCGGGGCTCGGCTTTATGGCCATCGCTTTCGTTCCGCTGGTCGGGCTGTGGATCTTCCCGCGTTCACACACGCCGCGGCTCTTCTGGCTCTCAGGGGGCGCCTTCATTCTGGGATTCATCTTCTTTGTTCTTTTCGTCGCTGCGGAGGATGCGATCGCTGGCAACCTCTTGCTGGGCTACGTTGGACTCTGGCAGCGCCTCTTTCTTTTGAATCATTACGGTTATCTCGGTCTATTCGCAGCCAGGATGCTACGTCACTAGGTGTGGTGAGCGATGTTACAGAAGTAGATCAATGGGATAGGGCGCGTCGCTCTACGACTTTTGGACCTAGACGAGGAGCTGCAGGTCTTCAACAAATGGCGGGGCTTCCGCGTGAAGTTTGGTAAGGCGTTACCAGGGCCAGGCGAGCCGCTGCCAGTTGCCCTGGCTGGCTGCCGGGTAGCCGCCGAAAGTGTACCAGAGCAGCTGATCGCGGGGACAGGCGACGTTGGCGTAGACCGTGACCGTGTCGCCGGTCCGCGCCTCGACCCCGTGATCCGCCAGAATCGGGATGAGGTCGTTCACCGGCGAGGTGGCTTTGCGTTGGGCGTTGGCGAGCCCTTCGATCAGTTGGCTCAGACGTCGATAGCGCCGGATCGTGCTGCGTGACCCGGTGTCGTCGAGCGCGGGGGCCTGGGAATGCGTAACGTAGTGGTTGGTGCCGACGAGCCAGTCGCGGTCCGTCTCGCGCTTGTGGACGGTTGTGCAGCTACACTCGTAGAGGGCGTATGTGTCGGTTTTGCCATCAACGGCGAAGAGCAGCATGCCGTCGTCCCGTTGCACACGTCGCAGCAGCACTTCGACGTCCTGAAGCGTTCGGCAGGTCTCCAGCGCCTCGACCATCCACGCGTAGCCGGGGAGATGGGGGCGGTCGGGGTGGGGGCGGTCCCAGGCGGGAAGATAGTTGTAGTGCAGCCAGAGCTGCTCTTGGTTGATACCGGTCGGGGTGAAAACGTCGCCTTCCAGACCGAAGCTGAGTGCCGAAATCCGCCCGTCTATCTCCCGGATCGTCACGTAGCCCCACATGTCCGGCGCGAAGCTGTCGTTGTTGCGGGCGACCCAGACCTTCTCGTCCAGCCTGACGATGGCGCCGCTGCACTGCGCCGCGAGGAGGATCTCCAGGTAGGCCCACTCGGCGACACGTTGCAGTGAGAGTCCCGCGCCCCGCGCCAGCCCCTTGAACTCCCTCCGTGAAGCGGGACGGCAGGCTGTGCAGCCACGGCAACGCCCCGGCGCGCCAGCGGTTGTGGTCCAGGGTGGGGCCGGCGGCGCAGCGCTCGCGGACGTAGCGCGCGATGTTGGCTTCCAGCCGGGGGGCCAGGGCTTGTCCCAGGGCGTAGCCGACCTCGAATGGGGCTCCGCTCAGGTGATGGATACGTTTCACGTCGTCGTTCACGTGCTGCTCCCTTCGATCCTTCTGGTAAACTACCTCGATCTGTGCTGGTTCTGCGACCGATTGAAAGCATAGTATAGCACGCTACCAGGATATGAGGTGATGGCTTCCTATCCTTGACAAGAACGGCGTCTCCGGTATAATGCAAGTAAATACTTGCTTACATTTGACTGTTACTCGAAGTACCTAATCCAAATAGGAGATTTCCTCATGAAAGTCAGTCAACAAGCGACCCGGGGACACCTGATTGTCGGCGCTATTCTTGTATTGCTATCGTTGGGGTGTTTCATCGCCGATCTCCTGCTTCAGCGCCAGTTTCTCTCCTTCCTGATCTTCTTCTTCGGCGTATGGGGTGGCGTGGAACTGGGGCGGTATCTGGAGCGGTATCTGGAGCACGCGCTCTCCACGGCGTCTGAGGAGTAGGGGATCATGACCGAGATTATTCTCCTGAACGGTGGGCCGCGAAAGCGGGGCAATACGCTGCGGGTCGCGCAGTGGGTGGCGGAGGGTGCACGGGCGCAAGGCGCCGAGGTCCGCACCATGCACCTCGTCGACCACGACGTCGCGCACTGCCGGGGCTGCGAGACCTGCGCGCAGACGGGAGCGTGCGTGATGGACGATGATCACGAAGCC
>CAZCPK010000226.1:0-6958 GCA_964500755.1 uncultured Anaerolineales bacterium | reverse complement strand
CGCGCCAAACTTACCCTTGGCTGGGGCACGGCTGAGTCAAGCACGCTTAACGCATGGAAGTACTCCCGTTTCTAATAGTCCGGTACGTTGCTATTCAAAAGTGTCAACCTATTTCCGAACCTTCCCGATGACTCCACTGAAAAAGGTGTTTCAGTGGAGAAGAGGGTACTATATGTTTTTCTTTGGCTGACCCATTTTTCAAGGCAGCCAGTGATGAATGTCAGACATCCAACTTCTTCAATGGAGCCTGAGGTAAACAGCGTCTTCTCCAACTCATGTTAGCCAGAATCAAATCAAAAAGCCGGGGACGCAGTAAAGGCTAGCGTCCCCGGCGGGCATAAAAACCAAGATACGCCGTTACTCCATCACCGGAATGTAGATCTGGAACTGCGAGTTCTCATCTTCCGGATTGTAGGTCGGCGGATAGATCTCAAACTCCGGCGTGGGCGCGTGCTCATACTCCGACTCGGGCAGCCACGTGCTGTAGATCGTTTCGTACGTCTGCTCAATGGTCGGCATGGTGCAGGGAAAGACGGCGTAGGTCTGTGGCGGAATCTCCAGACTGACCATGCCCTCCGGCACATCCGCGGCCTCGGAAACCCCAAAGGCGGCGACGTAATCCCACGCCTCGGTCTCCTCGTCGTAGTTGTGCATCAAGCCGTAGGAGTTGCCATCCCGCAACAGGTTCGGGATCTCCTCCATCCGACCCATGAGCTCTCCCCACAACTGGGGAATGTCGCCGGTATCGCCGGTTGTGCAGCGTACCTTGAGGCCGACTACCGTGAAGCCATCTTTCTGAGTGATTTTAGGTTCCATCTCTTCTCTCCTTTGTACATAAATATGACCACGTCTGTTTCAACTGCTCTCAGAGTATATCCCGCAACCCTGTCATTTTGCGTCATATTTCCAGCGGGCAGCCCGGATTCCATGCAAAATCGGCGGCGGGCGAGGCCCCACCCCGTACACGCCGCCGATGCATCCATCAGGAATCCGACACTATACCGTGTGGGACCACCGCCGCCAGGCCAACGTCCACAGGGTCGAGAAGTACGCCGCCATGAACCCCTCGACGAGCAGGAAGAGCGGCCAAAGCAGGCAGCATAATGCGGGTATGAAGAAAAGAACGCCCACACCGATGCTGATCACCACCTGAATCACGAACAGGATCAGTGCCGGACCCAGGTTGGAAAGCAGCAGTTCCAACCCACGACGGTAGGCGGCGAAGACCCTGTACTCCTCAAGCATACACGCCCGGTTAGCGAAAGTACGGAGCAGGCTCAGGACCAATGTCAGGGGGATGAGCAGGCAGGCCAACCCACCCAGCGCAGCGATTGGGGCCTTGATCCACCCACCGCCGTGGGGACCGGAGATACCCAACATGGTCGCGTAGGATACCAGGCCCAACACCCCAAGCAGAATCATAGGGAGGCCGGGGACGACGCCGATGCCCAGCAACGTCCAGATACGATCCCAGCCGGCGCTCCAGGCCCGACCGAAGCTGGACGTGCCGCCCGCGTCGAGGGTGCCGGCACCGGCGATCAGACCACCCCGAGCGGACGTCGCGATGATCCACACCGCCAGCCCAATGGCAATCACAATGACCAGCAACACGACCACGAGGGCGATGGAGGCGACAGGAAGCCCCTCAAATCCGCGAGGCGGCTCAAATTCGAATTGTCCAGGTGGGCGCACCCCGCCGTCGCCGAAGAAGGAACCGGCGCTGCCGCCCCCACTCGCACCGGCGCTGCCCAGCGCCACCAGCACGCCCAACAGAATCAAAAACTTGTGTTCCCAGACAATATTCCAGGCCCGACTCAGTAGTGCTCCGTAATCCATGTCACGCTCCTTGAATGTAGGTGAATACTCCGATGTCGAACAGGCTGCGATTTTGCGACCATGCGTCAACCTCAGCATCTCCCGCGTCGTCGCACACCCTGTAGTACGTTATCGTAGTGAGGAACGTTGCTGGTCACCTGACCAGTTCGACCTACTTCTTGGGGCTAAATAACTATACAACGTCCATTACCCTACCGATTCGGGGCCCGGCGCAGGCCATCGAGGAGGTGACAGATCGCCAGTATGGGGTGGCGCAGGAGCATGCGCGGCCCGGAGTAGCGCATAACCGCGCGAATCTTCTCGCGCATCGCCGGCTGATAACAGTGAATGGGGCAATGGGCGCACGTCGGCTTGTCCTCCTGAAAAGCACAGCGGTCAAGGCGCTGATGCGCATATCGCACCAGCGCCTTACAGTCCGCACAGAGTTCCTGCTCAGCGCCGTGATGGCGCCGACAGTAGATGCGCACCATAGCCGCAACGGTCCGCTTCTCTCTTCCCAGGCGGGAATGTTTGAAGCTCACGCGCCCCCCGTCTCCGACCGGACGTACGGCGGGCCCTGGCGGATGCGCGCGCGGAGCTGTTCGACGGGCCACGGCGCCTCGAGGTCCATGCCCAAACGGTAGGGCGCGATGCCCTCCAGCCACCAGGTAGCGCCTGCGGCGGCGTGCGCCGCCGTGATCTCCGCAGAGACGGCGGGCGTATCCCCGGGCGTGACGCCGGTGACCACCACGTCGAACGGACCGGCCTCGGCGGGACGCAGCGCCTCGACGAACGCGACGGCCTCCTTCAGCAATGGCACGACTTTCTCTGGCTCCCAGACCTCGAAGAGCGGGAACATGCCGTCCCAGCGGGCCATCCGACGAAACGGCGCTTTATGGGGCCAGAAACCGCCGACCCAAACGGGCATCCGCGGGCGCTGCACGGGCCGCGGCAGGAAGTGAGCGTCGCGGACGCGGTAGTACTCTCCCGCATGGCTGAACGGCTTGCCGCGCCAGAGGCCGGTGACAACGTCCAGCGCCTCGTCGAGCATGGCGCCGCGCGTGCGGAGATCCTCCTCCTCGCCCAGAGCGCCCCACTCCGCTTCACCACCACCGATGCCGACGCCCAACACGGCGCGACCGTTCGAGACGCGATCGAGTGTGACCGCCTCCCGCGCCACCTTCCACGGTCGCCGCCGGGGCAGCGGCGTGACCGTCGTGCCGATACGCAGGCGCGTCGTCTGCAGCGCCATCGCCGTCAGCGCCAGCCACGGATCCACAAAGTCCACGGCGTGGCCCGCCACGTGATCCCAGAGGAAGACCCCGTCCCAGCCCGCCTCCTCGGCGAGCCGCGCGAAGTCGACCAGGAGCTCAACGCTGATCCCGTCCCCAAAGTTCGGGAGGTAAAGTGCGTATTTCATCTGTACTCCTTACGCCAGATAGGCCTCCGGCACGTGGAACCCCGCGTCATCAGCATAACGGGCCCGCAACTCGGCGAAGGCGCTGTCACCGGCGAGCGTGAGCACGGCGACGTCATCCATCACGGCGTAGATAGCCTCTTTGTCCGCGTCCGTTTCATCCGCCCGGAAGAGATGGCCCCAGCCGCCGTCCCACGGCAGAATCTCGAGCTTGTTGAACGCGAGGAAGTCCCGGATAAGGTCGCCGCGCACAAAGTCGAGACCGCGCATCTCAAAGATGCCGAAGGTGTCGGGATCTTCCACGCCGTCCCGGCACCCCTGCCACGCCTGCCCACCGACGATAAAGCGGTCGCGCGGCACATCCAGCGGGTCGAAGTCGATCGGCAGGTTCTCCAGCATCAGGGCGTCGAGCTGCGGATCTATTAACACCCAACGCCGCTCATCAGCGTCCCAGACCTCGCAGACCCAGTGATCCTCGAAGTGCCCGGGACGGAAGTACGTGCCGAAGCCGCAGCGGGCCCGGGCCGGCACGCCCTGGTGGCGCAGCATGGCGATCAGCAGCACGGCAAAGTCACGGCAGTTGCCCACCAACTTGCGCGCGTAAGGACGCGCCTCGGTCAACGGCGCGTCATCGAGCTCGAGCAGGCGGGCCAGCTGCAACTCAACCCGGCGCAAGTTGACCTCCTCCTTGCGCTCGTCGGTCAGATGCAGGCCATAGCGCTCGGCCCAGAAAATGTGGATCATCAGACCCTGCAACGTCTCGACCAGCGCCGGGAGCTCGGTGGGCAGGGCGTCGAAGTGAGCAGCGTACGGACCAGGGTCGGTCATCGGACCGGGGGTGGCGTAGTACTCCAGTAATTCATTCATCTTCCACTTCCTCATATCGTCAACAATTTCTCGTCGTTCTTGAGGACGTTGGTGAGCGCAATGCCCAGGTATTGCACGTCGACGCCGAGTTCTTCCAGTTTCCCGAAGACACCCAGCTGATCGGCGCACGCCTTGCACGCGGTGACGTAGACGCCGGCCTCCTGCGCCGCCTGCAGCCGCTGCTGGATCGCCTCGTTCTCGCTGACCAGCTGCGCCGAAGCGCCCCAGATCACGAGCGTGACCTCCTCCCACCAGCCGAACTTCAGGGCGTTGGTCGTGTACATGAAAACCATCTTCTCCGCGGTCACCGGATCCCCGGTGGTCCACAAAACGTACAACGTTGTCTTCTCCTCGTTATTCATCGTGTCCTCCATTCAGGTTACTTGCTACTTTGTGATGGGAATATACACGTACAGCTGCGAGTTCTCCTGATCCTCGACGTCAAAAGTCTCGTCGTAGTACTCAAAGTCGGGACCCTCGCCGCGCCGGTAGCCCGACTGCGGCATCCACGTCTCGAAGGCGTAGTGGTACGCCGCGTGGATGGTGGAGAGGGTGCAGGGAAAGACGGCGTAGGTCTGCTCGGGCACGGTCCAGCGCTCCATATCCTCCGGGAGTTCGTCGATGGCCTGAACCTCCATCCCCGCCAGGTAGTCGAAGCTGCCGTCGGACTTCATGACGCCGCAGACGCCATAGGCAGCGCCGACGCCGTCGGCGGCAGCGACCAGGGACGCGGCGCGCGCGTTGGCTCGCGCCCACAACGCCTTGATCTCGTCGTTCTCGTTCTTGCCGTGGTACGTGAGCCCCACGACCGTAAACGCCGGCTTCGTGATAATCATCGGCTGCATTGTCTCACGCTCCTTCTCAAACTCCGTGATGTAGAGCGCAGCCGGTTTCTCCTCAATCGGAAACTGGACCTCGACGACGACATCCGAACCCGCGTCCGTGGATGTCGGGCTCCGCAGGTAATACTCGCGGATGGGACCGCTCACCCGATAGCGATTGCGTTCAATCCAGGACAACAACGCTTGATACGCCCCTTGCAGGTCCCGCAAGGCGCCGTGGTGCACGGTACAGGCCACCTGATCGAGGGCCGGGAGTGTACGGATGACCATGCCTGCAGGCGCGGGGATGGCGTGGTCGACGACGACGGCGACTTCCACATCCACGTCCCGCTCACGGTACTCCTTGTCATAGTAGATGGCGAGAGGCGGGCGCGTCACGTCCGACGCGACGTCCTGCGCCTGCAGGTAAGCGCACAGACGTTGGAACTGCCCATGAATAGCACCGTACGTCGGGACAATCTCCCGCAGCCCCAGGATGCGCCGGCGCGGCACCGACTTGAGCACAATCTCGTACGCCGGACGCTCGCCTTCCCGATCGATCTGGTGCAGCCGCGCCTCGACGCGGGCCAACCGCGCCTCCTCGGCCTCCAGATGCCGCGCCAGCTCGGCGCGCTTCATCCGCAGCATGCCGTACAGCTCGCTTGCCGGAACGTCTTCTTGCAAGAGCTCCCCGATCTGTTCCAGCGAGAAGCCCAGATTCTTGAGCGCCAGGATGCGATTGAGCCGGGACAGCTGCTCCGGGGTGTAGTAGCGGTAGCCGGTGAAGCGGTCGACCCAGGCCGGGCTGAGCAAGCCGCGTTTGTCGTAGTAACGCAACGTCTTCACCGAGAGTTGCGCCAGTTTTGAGAACTCGCCAATTTTGAGCATGGGTTAATCCTGTAGTCAGATAGTCTGATCGTCAGTTCCCTCAGCAGATGAAGCAGATTTAGCAGACGTGTTCATATGTCGCCCGCTGAAGTCTCGATAACTACCTTTTTGAGCGCGAGAGGGTTCATCTCCTCTATGGTTCACCTACTTTACATGAAAATCTGCTTAATTCGCTCAATCTACTGATGGAGTTATGTCCGGCAGCTGAATTGTTGATCAAAGATAGCGGACGAGGTCATCTAGCGGTTTGCGCGGACGAGCGCCCGGCGCCGCAATGGGATACCCCAGGGCGACCGCGGCGACCATCTGCTGGCACTCGCCCAGCCACTCGGTGAGCTCCTCACAGGCGTAGAAGACGTCGCAGATCCACAGGCTGCCCACGCCCAATTCCGTAGCTGCCAACAGCATGTTCTGGATCGCCGCACCGATGGACTGCACGTCCACCAGACAGCTGAACATATCGCCCAGGTCGCCGGGCATCGCGAGAACGTCCGCGTTGGCGTTAAAGACGAAGACCGTCACGGGCGCCTGCGCCATCACCTTCGCCGTCCACTCGCTGCTTCCCGTGGGAATCCCCTCCTCCTTCCGCGCCGCGATCCCCGCGCGCATCACCTGCACCATCTCGGCGCGCTTATCTCCCTGCACGACGACGAAACGCCACGGCTGGGCATTCTTGCCCGAGGGCGCCAGGCGGCCCGCGTCCAGGATCTGGGCTAACACGTCGTCGGGGATAGCGTTCTCTTTATAATTGCGGATACTCCTGCGTTCACGAATCGCGTCCAATACGTCCATACATCTCTCCTTTGGATTAGTCTAATAGTCACATCGTCCGATAGTCTGATAGTCTGGTAGTCAAAGAACCCGACTAATAGACTATCAGGCTTGATGAACAGCTATCTACAGTATACACCCTCCAGCAAGGGGAGAGTCAAGGGGGAGTTTCGATACTCATCGATCGGAAATCGTTGAAACGCCGAAACAATGCTATTGTAACGCCAAACAACGGATTTGCACCACGAAAAACGAGAAGGTTTGGAAATAGGTTGACACTTTTGAATAGCAACGTACCGGTCTATTAGAAACGGGAGTACTTCTAATGCGTTAAGCGTGCTTGACTCAGCCGTGCACCAGCCAAGGGTAAGTTTGGCGC
>CAZCPK010000225.1:0-7018 GCA_964500755.1 uncultured Anaerolineales bacterium | reverse complement strand
GGTTCAAAAACGTGCGGCAGCACGTCGGGTGGAATGCCGGATCCCGTGTCGGCGACAGAGAGAGAGATCCACACCCCGGGTTCCAGCTCCTCGACCGGCGTCTGGGCGGTAGAGACGAACGTGTGGCGCTCCAACGTGATGTCGATGGCACCGCCCTCGGGCATGGCGTCGCGCGCGTTGACGACAAGGTTGAGTAGCGCCTGCTGAATGCGCGTGGGATCGGCGCGCACGACGTGCCCCTCTCCCTTCACGTGCAGGTTGAGCCGGATGTTCTCGGGCAGCGTGCGCTCCAATATGTGCAGGACGTTTTCCACAAAGGGGGCCAGCTGCACCGGTTCCATATCCACCATAGCCCGGCGGCTGAAGTCCAGAATCTGTTGCACCAAGTCGGCAGCCCGGTTGGATTCACCGAGGATGGTCTCAAGCGCTTCCCGCGTGCCGGTCGGCAGCTCCGCGTGCCGGAGCCCCAGCTGAGCGTAGAGGATAATGGTCGTGATCAGGTTATTGAAGTCGTGGGCAATCCCGCCCGCCAGCTGACCGATGGCGGCGAGGCGTTCCTGCTGCCGGGCCCGCGCTTCCAGCGCGCGCTGTTCGGTCATATCGCGGATAACGAGCACCCAACGGCCTAACACCTTGCCAGGCTCCAGCCGGCGGGCCGCCACCTCCAGATATCGAGGTGGTTTCTTATCCACCGTCAGCCGATGCCAGCTGCCCTGCTCCGGCGGCGCCAACAGCGTATCCAGCGGCACCCCGTGGCTCTCCTCAAGCGGTTCCTCCAGCGCCGGGATGTCCAGAAGGGACTCGCCCGAGGTATTAGCCAACACCACGCGCCGCTCGGCGTCCAGAAGCAGCACGCCCTCCGGTACGGCGTTGATCGTCTCCTGCATCTGACGAACCTGCGCGGTCGTCTGGTGCATCAAGAAGGCGTGATGGAGGGCGATAGCGGCCTGATCGGCCAGCGCCAGGAGATAGGCCATGTCGACGTTTTGGAAGGCGCCGACCTGAGGGCTCTGCAGATCAAGATTGCCCAGCACTCGCTCGTCGCGGACGATGGGAATGATTAGTTCACTCCGGGTCTTCGGCAGCAGCGGATAGTAATCGTCCTCTTCTCGAACGTCATCGACGCGCAGCGGGGTTCCCTGGCGATAGGCCCGGCTGTTGATCCCCCGGGCCAGAGAGAGCGGCACGCCTCGCGCCTCCCATGTTTCCGCCGCGGAGAAACCGCGCAGAGCGCGGCGCTCAAAGACGCCCTCCTCCTCATCCACCACCAGCACCTGTCCATGCGTGGCCTCGGTCAGGCGCAACGCCTCGTCGGTGACGTGGGCCAGGATGGTATCGGGATCCAAGGTGGAGTTGAGCAGCTGGCTCACGCGGTAGAGCGCCTGCTGGCGGGCGTGCTGCATCTCCAGCGTCCGCTTGGCCTGTCGCAAATCCTCTTCGATCTGCTTCTGCTGGGTAATATCAAGGAAAGAGGCGACGCTCTTTGTAGTACCCGGGATGAGACTGACCGCCGCGTAGATGTCGCGGACGGCGCCCCGCCGCGTCACCAGCCGGAATTCGTAGGTCTTCGAGACCGCGTCGGGGGCGGGGCCCATGCGCCGCCGACGATGATAGCCCTGGAGACGAGCAAGATCCCGCTCGGTCACCACATCAGATAGGCTGAGACGTCCTTCCACAGCCTCGCGAGCGTATCCGGTCAGCTGCAAGAACTCAGAGTTCACCAGGTCGAGGGTCATGTCCTCCGCCACAATCATCATAGCGGTTCCCGTGTTCTCAAAGATGGTGCGATAGCGTTCCTCACTCTCTCGAAGCGCCATCACCTGCCGATTCACCCGCCGTTTGAGCGACCACGACCAGAGTGAGGAGAGAGCCAGCAGCGTCAGAAGCACCACGAGCACCGGCACACCATACCTCACAATTCTGCCCCACACCTCGCTTTCAGACGTTTGCCCCCGCAACCAGCGATTGTAGATCTCCTGATACTGCCCGCTGGCCTTAAGGCGCGAGAGGCCCAGGTTGAGGCGATCGCGCAAGACAGCATCGCCCTCCTGTACGGCAAAGGCGTAGTTGGTGGGATGGAACGGCGCGCCCACCGTCGTCAGATTCTGTAAGTTCAAAGTGTCGATCAGGTGGAGGCCCTGATGTTCTTCTACCAACGCCGCAGCGTGCAGACCGGCGCTGAGCATTTCCAAGGCCTCGCTCGGCGAAGTCACGATGACCAGCTGCGCCCCAATTCCTTCACGGAGCGCGTACTCGTGCATAATGTCACCGTCCTGGACGATGACGGATTTCTCGCGGAGATCACCTAGCGAGCGAATCTCCGTTTCACCCTGCCGGACGAAGACAGCGTGATGCAGGATGGTGTGGGGATCGGTGAAATCTATTTTCTCATCCCGCTGCACAGAGTAGAACATGCCCTGTAACATGTCGATCTCACCGTTCTCCAGCGCGCGCCGCGCCTCGTCCCAGGGCATCAGACGAATCGTGATTTCCAGATCGGCGTGTCGAGCGACCGCCCGGATCAGGTCGACGTTATACCCCGTGGGATTGCCGCGTTCATCGAGGAACTCATACGGAGGAAAATCGGCATCGCCGCCCACGATCACTCTGTCGGGAGGAGCTTGTGTTCTCCCCACCTTGAAGGAGAACAAGAGTAGCACCCAGAGAAGAAGCACACTACCCACTGCCGCGATCCAACGCACGCGCGCTCTACCCAGTTTCACGTCCACCCGGACTCCCTCTTTGGTCGCCAGCAACATCTCCACAAGTCGGTAACGGTACGGAGCGTTTTTGGAAGGTGCGGTAACCATCGTGAACCCCGTCACGAGCCTGGTCCCCGACGAGAGAGCTCCACCTATACATGGGTAAATTCGGGATTTTCATTACACCGTCGACGCTGGTGAACAAAGGTATTTTACCAGAGAAAAGGGTCCAATATATTGGGATTGTGCTACGTAGCACAATTCCAATGTGTACACCTTATCTTCTTTGACACGGCTTTTTCCACCGTGACCAACGTTATCAGACATCGTCAGAGACCCCAAATTCACCCACGGCGACTTTTTCATGTACGCGACCACAATAATAGAGTTTGTCTTCATCTTATTATTTCTATACTATCTCGTTACGTGATTTTTTCAAGTTAGTAAACAGTATCAAACGCTATTCTAGTTGTTGCCTACACGGTTCTACGGTAAACTCCACGGCTCCTCTGAGATTGGCATGATGATCAAAAAGCGACGTCAATTCTTGCCACGGATTCCGAGGATTTTCACTGATTTTTCATTCTCAGTCTGAAATTCTGAACTCTGTGGTTACTATCTTGCTGCGAACCGGCAGTATCCCCAAGATCGGTCTCACTTAATTATAACCAAATGACGAAACATGATAAGATAATAGGTAGAAAGTCCTATAATAACAATGGGTAATTCGTACTATAATAAGAGTGGCTCAGCAGATGGTCAGGAGGCGACGGTTTGACAAAGGTAAGAAAGCGAATAGGACATCTACGCGACCTCACCTCTTTATCGTCCCTAGCCTATCTGCTCCTGGGGATACATCTTTTGAGCCTGGCGGTAACCGCCTGGTTCTTTCACCAGATGGAGATCAACGCTAACTGGTTAAACGTCTTTCTGATCCCCAATATCTTAGCCGCCCTCCTTTTTCCGCGCTCCGTTTATCTGGCCCTGCAGGCGCTCCTCACGGTGACGATCATAGGATCCTTATGGGCAGTGGGCGCCTACGACGCCTTTCCCGAAGCTATCATTATGAGCGCGAGCGGATTTATTCTTGCCGAAGGCGTACATCGCATCAACGTCTATCGCCAACGGTACCAGAGGGAACACCTGGAGCACGAGAGAATTTTCCGCGGTGTGGTGGAGCAAGCCACCGACGGCATCTTTCTCGTTGACAAAGAGGGCTATCTCACCGTCTGGAACCGAGAACTGGAGAGGATCACAGGGATCGCAGCCTCCGAGGTTCTGAACACGTGTATCTGGGAAGCCGACTTCGCGCGGCAGTTCGCAGCTCACGCCTCCGAGAAAGCACTGCAGACGATCCGGACTCAGATCGAAGCGTACCAGCGACGCATGGGCTCTCAGCCACCCGCCCTTCGGTCGGAGCGCCGGAGCGGCGACGGAGACGCCGCCCCGGAAACGCAGACGTCGATCGAAATAAACAGCGTTGCGACCAGCCAGGAGCCCAGATCCTGGCAGATCATTCTATTCCCCTTATACTTGAGCCAGGGAACCCTGGTGGGCGGTATTGTAAAGGATATCACCAAGGAACAACGGGTTCAGGCTGAACAGCAGATGCACACGCGATTCCTGGAACTTCTCAGCGACATCACAATCGCGGCGCTGGGCGCCCCCGATCTCCAGAAGATGTTGCAGATGCTGGCCGACCGACTGGCAGAGTTACTCAAGGCCGATGGCTGTTACGTCACGCTCTGGGATGCGGAGAAACAACGAAACCTACCGGCGGCGGCCGCCTTCGAGGAGTGGCGCGACGTCTATCCAACCCTCGAGCCCGATCCGGACGAGGTCACCCTGACGGCTTCGGTGCTGAAAGCGGAGCGCCCCCTCGTCATCGAGAACGTACACGCGAGCTCCCTGGTAAGCAACAAGATCGCGCGGATGTTCCCCGAACGTTCGATCATGGCCTTTCCCCTGATAGCCGATGGGCAGAAGTTCGGCGCGGTACTGATCGCCCACCGGGAAAGGCATCAGTTCACAGAAGAGGAAGTTCAGCGCGGGGAACAGGCCGTGCGACAGATCTCCCTGGCCCTGGCAAAGACGCGGCTACTTGAGGCAGAACGGGAACAGCGGCTGCGCGCCGAGACGTTAGCCGAGGTCACTCTGGCACTGAACTCCCGGACCCGACATGAGGAGGTCATGCAGGAGATCCTCAAACAGGCGCAGCGTATCGTGCCCTTCGAGACGGCCAACGTTGCCCTGCGTGAAGACGACCACTTCAAGGTCACCTATTGGCAGGGATACGAGCAGTGGGAATGCGCGGAGTTCATCGACGGTCTGGTACAAAACGTCGAGGACTTCCCGCAATTCACGGAGATTTTTCAACACAGACGCCCGCTCATCTTCTACGACACCCACGAGGCCCCCCACTGGATCCATCTCGAGCCCGTCTCGTGGATCCGCTCGTGTCTGGTCCTCCCCATCCAACGCCGAGACGAGGTTATCGGTGTGCTACGTCTGGACGCAGAAGTACCTCACGCCTTCTCCACCCAGGACGCAGAACGGCTGGAGCCCCTGACGCACGCAGCCGCCATCGCCATCGAGAAAGCCCGGCTGCTAGAGAATCTGGAGGAAGAGGTGGAAGCCCGCACGGCAGAGATCCTGGCGGAACGCGACAAGAGCGCCGCCATCCTCCAGAGCGTCGGGGACGCCATCGCCGTCACCGACACGGAGATGCAGATCAAATACGTCAACAAGGCGTTTATCAAGCTGACCGGGTATCTCGCTCAGGAGATTCTCGGGCAATCGCTCACCACGCTGCTACCCGAACACCCTGCCCGGCGCTCAGAACTCCCGCAGCGCACAGAACAGACGAAGTTCTGGGAGGGTAACCTGGTCATCCAGCGCAAAGATGGACGCACCTACGACGCCAACATGACCGTCTCCCCGATGCACGACGCCGACCAGAAACTGTCGGGGTACGTTACGAGCCACCAGGACGTCAGCCGTGCGCAAGCCCTGGCCCGCGCCCAGCATCAGTTCATCATCAACATCTCGCACCAACTTCGTACCCCCCTCTCCACGCTGCGCGTCTACGTCGATCTTTTACTCAACAACACAAATACCTCCTCCAAAGGCCGGCAGCATCTGCAAGCGCTGGACATGCAAGTGACCCAACTGGTGGAGCTGGTGCAGGATATCCTGGAAATCGCCCGTCTGGATAGCGATCAGGCCATTCGCTACCCCGAGCGTTTCGACCTCAAGAACGTGATCATCGACGTCTTCTACACCTACCGCAAACAAACCGGCCCCGCGACCGCGACCCTCTACCGACCGGAAATTCCGCCGCAGCTTCCACCGGTGCAAGGAGACCCTCAGGCGCTCACCACGCTCTTTTCGGAGATCGTTGAAAATGCTCTGAACTTCACGCCAGCGGGAGGACAGGTCCGCCTGAGAGCGGATCTACAGGAAAAAGACGGCAAGACGTGGATCAAGGTTCAGGTTACAGACACAGGTCCAGGGCTCACGCCAGAGGAAGAGGAGCACATCTTCGACCGCTTCTTCCGGGGCCAGCTGGCCGAATCTGGTCACATCCCGGGAACGGGTCTGGGGCTGAGCATCGCCCAGGAGATCGCCCACGCCCATGGTGGAAAGGTCACAGTCGCGAGCCGTCTGGATGAGGGTAGCACCTTCACCGTCTGGCTTCCGCCGGCGCCACCGCTCAAACACGCCTGACGATCAGTGCCCTTTGAACTCCCGGGCTGCGAGTTCCGCTCTGGTGAGAGCGTGGCGCTGTTCGGAAAGATCCTGCACAATCAAGAGCGGGGCCGTGCCGTAGACGATCAATCCCACGGCGAGCGTGCCATAAGGCCACTTAGGATTGACAGCGTGTCCATGCGCGCTCATCACCAGCAGGGCAATCTGCTCCTCTTCCATCAGGTCATATAACGCCGTCGTGACATCATGATACGGCCTGCGTGGTGGCTTCCATACCGGCAAAAACTAAAGATTTTGCCTATTTATCAGCAGGTACATGGTGTATTGTGGGAATTGAATCTGATGAACCTGCGATTTCAGAAGATGCATTCAAAGAGGGATTCACGAATGAGCGAGGCTATGGCAATACCTTCAGGACATTAAAAAATATCGTTGGACTCTGGATCCTGCAGGGTCTGAAAAAAAGCCTAGGCGAAAGCATCTCATTTGCTGAAATGGAAAAAATGACAGAATCGGGTAGAGAGCCAGCTCAATATATTGATCCGGAAGATCCGGTATTTTATAATCCTGATGACATGAAAGAGACCTTCGACCGGTATTTCGAAAAA
>CAZCPK010000224.1:0-7062 GCA_964500755.1 uncultured Anaerolineales bacterium | reverse complement strand
GGCGCCTCCGGCTCATTGACCAGATCCTTGACCAGTGGTCGCAGATCGTATTGCTTGTTTCGGCGACGCCCGCGTTTGGGGCGCATCACCGACGTCTGCGCCAGGAACTCCGCGACGCGGACGCCCACGGTGCCGGGATCGACGTCGTGCAGCAGCGTGCGGTACTCCGTCGCCACGACCTGTTCCTGCAGCGCCGGCTCGTTCTCGGGGACGGGGCGGACGCCGTGGACCGTCAGATCCTGCGGGAGCTTGTCCGCCAGCGCCTCCTCAATCTGCACCGAGGGCCACGGCTCGTGAAGGTAGACGTCAAGCCACTCGGCTGCGCCGCCGCAGCCGGTGGGCAGGGGGCGGGCGAACTGCAGTTTGGGCCGCGGATTGTAGCCCTGGCTGTACTTCACCGGGACGCGCGCGCGGCGCAGCGTCCGCTCCCAGATGGCGCCCAGGTTGAGCACGGAGACGTAAGCCAGCGTGCGGGCCGTCGCGAAGGTGATACGATGTCGTAGGGCGATTGTGGGGCGCTCAATGGCTGTCATGGCTTCCTCGTTTGCTGTCATGCGATCACCGGGCACTGCCACTCGTCCGTGCACTGGCGCGGGTAATTCGCCAGGATGCCGCAGCCGTGACATTGACCGCGACAGTCGCTGAGGAACTCGCCTTCCTGACTGCGCTCCAGGTCCCGCATCAGGAACGCTTTCTCGACGCCGCTGTGCAGGTGATCCCAAGGCAACGTCTCGTCGGGCTCTCGGCGCCGGTAAAGATAGAATTGCGGGTCGACCTGGTGTTCCTGGAAGGCCGTCTGCCACGCGTCGGCGCTCCACCATTCGTCCCAGGCGTCGAAGCGGGCGCCGTTGCGCCAGGCCGTTTCGATGACGGCGTTGAGGCGACGGTCGCCGCGGGTGAGGAGGGTCTCCAGCTGGGTCTCGATGTAGTCGTTCCATGAGAGGCGCAGCCCGCGTCCCCGGATATTGCGCTGGAGATAGGACTGGCGCCTTAGCAGCGTCTCCTCGTCGACCAGCGGCTCCCACTGGAAGACGGTCTGCGGTTTGGGCACAAAGGTGCTGACGCTGACGCGGACCTCGGTCTTGCGACCACCCACGCGCCGCGCGATGGCGCGTACTTGCCGGGCCAGGTCGGTGATGGCGGCGACGTCCTCGTCGGTCTCGCCGGGCAGCCCGATCATGAAGTAGAGTTTGATCGTGCGCCAGCCGCGCTCGAAGACCTCAGTCGCGACCTGGAGCAGCTCCTCGTTGGTCACCTCCTTATTGATGCGGCGGCGGAGCCGGTCGGTGCCGGCCTCGGGCGCGAAGGTGAAGCCGGACTTGCGGCTGCCGCGCAGGCCGTCGGCGAGGTCGACGGAGAAGGCGTCGATGCGCAGGCTGGGCAGCGAGAAGCCCAGCTGGCGGTCGGCGAAGCGGTGCTGCAGGTGCTCCAGCAGCGGCGCGATCTCGGAGTGGTCGGCGGAGGAGAGCGAGAGAAAGGCGATCTCCTCGTAGCCCGTCGCGTCGACGATGCGCTCGACGTTCTCGGCGATGGCGGCGGCGGAGCGCTCGCGCACGGGTCGGGTGATGGTTCCCGCCTGGCAGAAGCGGCAGCCGCGCGTGCAGCCCCGCTGGATCTCGACGACGCCGCGGTCGTGCACGATCTCGACGTTGGGCACGAGCTGGGCGATGGGCGTCGGCGGCATCTCCGCTGCGATGCGTTTCTTGATGGTGGGCGGCGCTTCGGGAATCGTCGGCTCGACGCTCTGGAGCTGCCCCGTAGGGGCGTAGTGGACGGCGTAGAAGCGGGGTACGTAGACGCCGTCGAGCTGCGCCAGTGCGCGCAGCAGCGGCTCGCGCGGACGCTCGCGGTGGGTGCGCAGCGTGTCAACGATCTCCAGGATGACTTCCTCGGCCTCCCCGATGACGAAGGCGTCGAAGAAATCGGTGATGGGCTCCGGATTGAAGGTGCCGTGCCCCCCGCCGATGACGAGCGGGTGGCGCGCGTCGCGTCGGGCGGCCCGGACCGGCAGCCCGGCAAGATCCAGCAGCTCCAGCGCGTTGGTGTAGAGCTGCTCGTAGGCCGTGCTAATGCCCAGCAGATCGAAGGAAGCGACGGGTCGGTAGCTCTCCAGGCTGTAGAGCGGTAGATCGGCGGCGCGCAGCTCGGCGATCATGTCCGGTGCGGGTAGATAGGTGCGCTCCGCCAGCACGTCCGGCTGTCGATTCAGCACGTCGTAGAGAATCGCCAGGGCGAAGTTGGACATCCCCAGGTCGTAGACGTCGGGGAAGGCCAGACAGACGCGGACGCCGGTCACGTCCCAGGGCTTGTGTACGGCGTTGTACTCCCCGCCGACGTAACGTCCCGGCTTGCGGACGCGGTGCAGCCGGCGTTCGATCTGTTCCCATGGTATAGGTTCGGTTGACTTAGGCATAAACCCTTTCGTTTTGTTCAGTACCGTACACTTTTCTGAGTTTCCAAGGACAGACTCACCTGAAATAACTAAATATCTCACCACAGAGACACGAAGGGCACAGAGAAAACAAACGGAAGTGAATCGTTTTGTGGCACAGGAATCAGCCATCGTCGCGCAGACGACGGCTGATGGAAGGTTCAGGATGAAAGGCTGTATCAGCCGCTGCTCTCGTCCTCAATGATGCGGATCCACAAGTTGCGGTGCCGGGGGCCGTCGAACTCGGCGAAGAAGATGCCCTGCCACTGTCCTTTCTGTAGCTCTCCATTCTGCACGAAGAGAAAGTGGTCGCTGCCGACGAGGACGGCTTTGATGTGGGCCGGCGAATTGCCTTCCCGGTGGCGGTAGGAGAGATCGTCCGGGACGATGCGCTCCAGCACCATCTTGATGTCCTGCCGTACGGAGGCGTCCCAGTTCTCGTTGAGGATCAGGCCGGCTGTGGTGTGCGGGCAGAAGAGATAGCAGACACCCTCTTCAATCTCCGAATCCCGAACGGCGGTCTGAATCTTCTCCGTGATGTCGAGTAAATCCACCTTGTTGCGGGTCTGAATGTCTATCTTAACGAACATGGAACTCCTTCGGCTGTTCTAACATTCGAACGGTATCAGCGTCTTTATTGCTGTATTCTGTTGCGTGCGAACACTTTGGATTATGGTCCGGTTACGACATCAAGAAATCGCGCAGCTTGCGGCTGCGACCGGGGTGGCGCAGCTTGCGCAACGCTTTCGATTCGATCTGACGGATGCGCTCCCGGGTGACGTCGAAGGCTTGCCCCACCTCTTCCAGCGTGTGCGGTTGTCCGTCGGTCAGACCGAAGCGCATCTCCAGGACCGCACGCTCGCGGTCGTTGAGCTCGTTGAGGGTGTTCTTCAGCTGCTCGCTGAGCATCTGCGTGGAGGTCGCTGCCATGGGCCCGGGCAGATTTTCGTCCTCTATAAAGTCGGCCAACTCGCTATCGTCCTCGGTGCCGACGGGGGTCTCCAGGGACATGGGCTCTTGCGAGATGCTGATGATGCGGCGCACCTTGCCGATGGCCCGGCGTAGTTTGCGTTCCAGGCGGGGGCTGAGCGGTTCGTCGTTGGCGCGACATTCCCGGATCTCATTGACGTCCTCGGACGCCATCAGATCCATTTCCAGGGCGATCTCATCCAGGGTGGGATCCCGTCCCAGCTTCTGCATCAGGCGGCGCTGTACGCGCATCAGACGGTTAATGGTCTCGACCATGTGCACCGGGATGCGGATGGTGCGGGCTTGATCGGCGATGGCGCGGCTGGTCGCCTGGCGGATCCACCACGTCGCGTAGGTAGAAAACTTGTAGCCCTTGGTGAAGTCAAATTTCTCCACGGCGCGGAGCAGGCCGAGGTTGCCCTCCTGGATCAGATCCAGGAAGGAGACGCCGCGTCCGACGTAGCGTTTGGCGATACTGACGACCAGGCGCAGGTTGGCGCGCACCAGAAGTTGCTGCGCTTCCGCCGCGATGACTTCGGCGTGCAGCCACCAGTCCTCGATGATCTCTGGGCTCTTGATATGCTCACGCAGTTCATCTGAGCTGGGCCACGTCTCGGTCAGCTCCAGGTTGCTCTGAACGTACATGAGCAGGGAGGGCGGCAGCAGGTAGAGCAGCATGATCATA
Organism: uncultured Anaerolineales bacterium; assembly: GCA_964500755.1. GTDB lineage: Bacteria > Chloroflexota > Anaerolineae > B4-G1 > SLSP01 > G713. Next base: position 2,977 of record CAZCPK010000224.1, on the reverse strand, counting down.
TCCACCAGCTTCAGGACGACCGGGCGCCACTGCTGATTGTGGCTCCAGTTGTTGGGCCCCATGTACTGGTAGATGGTCGACGGCGTAGAGGAGATCAAGACCTCCTGTTGCCGGATTGTCTCTTCGAGAATCTTGCTCGCGGCGGGCGGCTCGACGCCTTTCTCGTCGGCCATCGCCTGAGCCTCTTCCCAGGCTGTACGTCCTTTTTTGTAGAGCATCCAGGCGTTTTCCAGTACAATGTCCTTTTCAGCCGTGCTCTGAAGCGTGCGTTGAATCTCTTCCAGGTGGACGGTGGACTCTCGAATCATGGAGAGCCAGACCTCTTGCGCGGCGCTCAACAGATCGACCTGTCCGATCTCGCGGAGGTACATGCGCACCGGGTCGCTGATCAGGGTGGAGGCAGCCGAACGTGTCCGCTGATTATCTGAGTCCTCATCCCATTCGTCACGCTCGTCCAGAACCAGAGTCCAGCTGTTGGACTCTCCGTTTTCCTCTTGGTCGAGGTCGTCGCTCTCTTCGGCCTCTTGGTCTTCCAATTCGATGTTCTCTATTTCCGCCAAGGCGTTCTCCCAGTCTTCACTATGCCATTCCTCCTCGTCCCACTCTTCCTCCTCCTCCTCTTCATCCTCTTCTTCCCAATCCGTTATTTTTTCTTCGTGTTTGGTGGGATCAGGTTTCCGGACAGTATCTTTTTTTCCGTCTCCCATCTTACCTCCTTCTATTATTGGCCGCTGCTGCCTGACGAGGGTTGAGCGCGCGTTGTACGTCGTGGAGATTCTTGAGCAATTGGTTCAACAAGGTGGCGTAACGCTCGGCTCTCAGGTCCCCTTCTGCCTGGCTCTCGATTACCATACTTTGTACCTGATTGCTCCATTTTCGCAAGCGGTCCTCCCGGAGTTTCAGTACGGTGCGCACCGCGTCGCGCTTTAGTTCCTCGAGGGGCTCCTCGGGCAGAGGGGTCGCCATCCACGTCTCCACGGTCTGATATATCTCCGGCGGAAGCAACTCCTCCAATTCTTGCGAGGGGTTGGCGAGCACCTCAAGCCAGGCCTCCCAGATCATCCGATGTTCAAGGGGGAAATCTTTCTCCTGCAATGGGTAGAGCCCTTCTTCTACCAGGGCGATATCCACGCGGTCGTAGAGCTCTGGATAGTGCAGTAGGAGGCTGAGCACGTGTCCCTCGGGATCTGTGGGGAGTTTTGGCCCCTCAGCAGCGGCGACGGCTGCGCGTCGCCGGACCCGCTCCACGCGCTCGTGAGCCCGCAGGCGGTCCAGCAAAGTATTGGCGTTGATACCGAGCTCCAGGCCGATCTCCTGGGCGTAGGCTTCCCGCTCCACGCCGCTGGAGATGTCGCGCAGCAGGGGGAGCATAGCGTCCACGATGCGCGCCTTGCCCTTGGGCTCGTCAGGATCCTCCTGTTTGAGCAGCTGTCGAAAGTAGAAACGGACGACGGGCTCGGCCTGATCCAACAGGTTCTCCCAGGCGCTCTCGTCCTCCAGGATCAGCTCGTCCGGGTCGACGCCTTCAGGGAGCAGCACCACCCGGATGTCGGCGTCGAGGCGGCCCTCGTAGCCGATCAGGCCGCGAGGATCAAAGACGGCTCGCCACTGACGTTCCAATGTCTCGCGGGCGGTTTCCAGGCCTCGTAACGTCGCCTTGACGCCGGCGGCGTCGGGATCCAGGGCCAGGATAAAGTTATGGGTGAGCCGTTGTAACATCTTGAAGTGGGCCTCGGTCAGCGCAGTGCCCATGGGCGCGACCACGTTACGGTATCCTTCCTGATAAGGGATCATCACGTCCATGTACCCCTCGACGATGATCACGGCGTCGGCCTCCTGAATCGCCCGCCCGGCGGTATCCAGGCCAAAGAGCACCTTGCTTTTGTCAAAAATCGGGGTCTGCGGCGAGTTCAGGTACTTGGGTTGATCGTCAGGATGCAGGACGCGCCCGCCAAAGGCAATGACCCGTCCCCGTCGGTCCCGGATGGGAATGACGACCCGGTCTCGAAAGCGATCGTAGGTGCTGCCGTCGTCCTTCTCCACCAGGAGGCCCGCTTTGACGAGGTCCTCCAGGCTGAAGCCTTTGCCCAGCAAATGCGTGCGAAGCGCGTCCCAGCTGCGCAGGCTATATCCCAGCTGGAACATATGGACGGTCTCCTTGGTGAAGCCCCGTCGCCGCAGATAAGCGCGGGCGTGCTTGGCTTGCGGGGCCGTCCGCAGCAGCTGGTGGTAGTAGTCCGTCGCGGCCTCCATGGCTGCTCGCAAGCGATCCTTTTCTTTGATAGCCTCGACTTGCTGCGGTGTACGCTCATGGACCTGGACGCCGGCCTCGCGTCCCAGCTCTTCCAGGGCCGTGCGAAAATCCCAACCTTCGTACTCCATGACGAAGGTGAAGATGTCGCCGCCCCGTCCACATCCGAAACAGTGCCAGTTTTGACTGTCCGGGAAGATGACAAACGAAGGCGTCTTCTCGTTGTGAAAGGGGCACAAGCCCTTGTAATTGCGTCCGGTCTTCTTGATCTGTACCGCCCGCCCGGCGATATCCACCAGATCCAGACGCTCCTTGATCTCCTCGACAACATTCATGAGTAAGTATTCTACTCCGTTGGTGTCAAAATTCAAACGAGCGCAGCGTGGGACAGGTGAAGCGGTTCTAAGGCTTTCCATGGCCTCTCGACGCTTACCCGCAGCGTTTGCTCACCTCGTCAACCCCGGTTGCGTTTGCTTTGTGCGCGGCCCAGCACACTCCTGAGATTACGGTATACGGTGCAACGCACCTACGATGATTAGACCATGCTGGAAAAAAGTCATGTCAGCGTGCGCGAAATGGCCATTTTCAGGCTTTCTAGGTGCGTCGCACCTGGCTAAACCCTAATGCGGTAATTTAAGGCACACTGGGATTTCGAAGCGAGTCGGCGAACGAAAACGGTCTCGATGCCTCACAACGCCCGTAAGCGAGAGCAAGGCAAACGAAGTC
>CAZCPK010000223.1:0-7072 GCA_964500755.1 uncultured Anaerolineales bacterium | reverse complement strand
GTACCAAAGTCCTAGATTTTTCCCGTAACCAGAGGCGGATAACTTCGATATAGTAGGTGGAAAGATGATCCATGACGTCACAGGGTCCTGCATGATTCTGGTCGTTGGTATATCGGCAAGTAACGGTATTGTAGACAGAAGGGAGAGTTTAGCATGAGGATGCGGCGTTTGTTGTTTATTTTGGTCGTGATGACGTTGCTGGGAGCCTCGGTGGGGGTCGTGCAAGCGGCGCCGCTTGCCGGGCGGATGCTACAGGAGGAAGCCGAAGAAATCGAGGTGACGGGCACGGTGGTCTCCATCGACGAGGAAAATGGCACGCTGGTCGTCGAGGTTGAGGAGGACGGTGAGACGGTGCTTTACACCGTCGAGATGCCGGAGGACTTCGACTTTGACGAGATCGAGGTGGGCAGCCTCGTTGAGGTTGAAGGTGTAACCGATGCGGACGGGAACATTGTCGCCGATAAGGTCAAGGACGAGACCGAGGACGACGATGACGATGATGAAGACGAAGCGATCGAGGATGGAGAAAATTTCTTCTGCGCCAATCCTGACATCCTGCATCCGGTCGGCGACCGTCTCGCTGAGCACTACGATACGGCGTACGAGCAGGTGATGGCCTGGTTCTGCGAGGACGGTATGGGCTTCGGACAGATTATGCTCGCGCTGCGGACCGCCGAAATGATGGGCGAGTCGGGCGAGACGTATCTGGAGCGCCGTGCTGACGGAGAGGGCTGGGGACAGATCTGGCAGTCGCTTAACCTGATCGGTCCGGGCCGCGATAAGGACGGCGGCCCTGAGGACGCGGGCCCCCCCGATCACGCCGGTGGTCCCCCCGAACATGCCGGCCCGCCTGAGGATGTCGGTGGCCCGCCTGAGCATGCCGGTGGCCCGCCTGAGCATGCCGGCCCTCCGGATCACGCAAAAGGTCGCGGGCGGTCCGATTAGAGCATATTTGAAAATTACCCTGATCAGAACTCCGAGGTCTAAAAATCGATTTTCCGATGTAAAGACAGTTGATTGAGAACGGTACGTCAACTCAAAACGCTCTTACCGAGACCTCGGAGGTCTCCACCTTACAATTTTCAAATGGCTTCTTAGGATAGCGATAGCGTCGTATAGTGTTGGCTCGCGGGGTACAACGCACTTTTTGGAAAAAAAACGAGCATGGAGAGCCTCCAGATCAGTTGAATAGCGTCGCAGGGTAGTGGGTTGGGTTGCCCAAGTGCGTTGTACCCTTGTTTGAGGATTATAATAGACCTAGACACCGGGAGTTTGTACTCTCCCGGTGTCTGTTTTTTTTTGTCTCTTGTCGGTTGGATGGACCTTTCGGTTGACAAACTCATAATTTTGTGTTACCCTCATGTGCGTCCCTGTATAATGCCCTATGATTAAGGAGGTTTTTAATGGAAACACAGAGTTCGAGTCAATCACAGTTCTTTCGTTCTCCTTCGGTGATGGCAGGGTTGGCGGGCGTGGTGTGCCTGCCGTTTCTATCCTTCTACTGGCTCTGGTTGTTACGGTTGTTGCCGGACGCGGCGGCGGCGAATGCTCCGGGTTGGTTGGTGATGGGGCTGTACTGGCCCTTTATGTTCTTCGCTGCTACGCTCTTCAGTAACGCCGCTCTCTATCTCTTGACCACGGCGGTCAGCGTCGCGGTGGTCGTGATGGCATGGCTCGTGGGGAAACCGAACCGGCGCCTGGGGGGCTGGCTGTTGATCCTGCTGATCGGCGTCCTCGCTTTTCCTCTGGCCTTTCGCTATCGACCGGCCCTCGGTCCCGCGCCGGGCTACCGCATGCGCGTCGCGACCGCCCCCGGCTTTCCCGGCGGTATCGTCAAGGGCGCGCATAACGTCATTGAGGAGACGCCTTGCGAATATGAGCTGTTGGGCTGGAGCGCGGATCCCCAGCTCTACTATCGGGCGGTGTGCGGGACGGAGACGACGGTCTGGCGCTACGCACCCGCTCAATCCGGGCGCGCGGTCGCGGTTACCGGCCCGCCGTCGACGGTGAATGATGCGACGCTTGCCAGCAGCGCGGTCCTGAAGATGGTGCGGGTTCCGTACATTCGGCCGCAGAGCGCCGAGCCCCACACGCGTCCGCTGCTGCTGGAGGGACCGGGACGGGTCTCGCCGGACGGTGAGTGGATCGCGGCGGTGACGCAGCACGTTTATGGTACCCAGGACGTCATCGTGCTCACCGAGGCGTCAATGGATTGACCTCGGGGAGTGGCTGCCGGCTCATCTCTGGTACATGATGCTGTGGGGAGGCTGACGTGCGGAAGCAAGAACTCATTCTGTGAAGCCGAAGTTGCGGAACAGGAATCTGTATTCTCACCTTGAGGGGGCTCTGGTCTTTCCGGGAAGATATTGTACGATAAAGCAGCTAACCATTGGGGGCGCCGGGATGTGATGCTACCAACCTCAAGTCGCGGTGCCCCACCCACAAAGGAGTGTTGAGATGCCCAAGGCCATGATCGGAGAGTTAGAAATTCACTACGTGGAGCAGGGCGCGGGGGGAGATGTTGCTGATCTTCCCGGATCAGCTGCATCCCTCCCAGGCGTACGAGAACGAGCTAAACCATTTCTCGGATTGCTTTCACGTCATCTCCTTTGATTACCCCGGCACCGGCAAGTCGACGCGTGACGTACTCTATCAGGATGAGCGCGAGTATGATCTCCGGAATTTCCGAGCGGACCTTGCCTGCCACCTGCTCATGGATCTGGACATCGCGGGCGCCTGGGCGCTGGGGACGGGCGGCGGGGCGCTTGCGGCGTTGCACTTCGCCGGGAAACAGGCCGGCCTGCATCGATTGACGGCGCATGGCGTTATTGCCGACAGCTTCCTGGCCCGGTGGGACAGCCGCACGCTGCACCGCAGGCTCGACACGCGGGAACATTACTATGTCCGCCGCGTAGCGCTGCTGCAAGCCCAGCACGGCGACGACTGGCGTGAGGTCGTCGATGCGGATACGGCGTTCCTGCGCCGGCTCGCCGACCGGGGCGGCTACGCGTTGCCCGATTCTGTGCTCAACGCCATTGCGGCGCCGATCCTGCTCACCGGCAGCGCTCAGGACGTACTGTGTCCTGGGATTGCTGAGGAGTTCGCCCGGATCTCGGGGATTGTGCCCGACTGCAGCATCTATCTGGCGAGCCGCTCCGGGCATCCCTACGGCGAGGAGCACCCGTTTATGTGGACCGATCCAGAGACGTTCCGGCAGGTCTCCGAGATTTTCTTCTCGAAAAACGAGCGGGCTGGATGAGGGAGCAGCTAGACGAGGAAGGATACATATGTACAATGTGTTTGAAGTCGCGCAGGTATTGATCGACAACGCCGTACGGACCCACGGCGACGCCATCGACCTCATCTGCTACTATGGCTCGCAGGCTCGGGGCGACGCGCGCCCCGCTTCGGACCTGGACATCTTCTACGTCCCGGCGGAGGGCGAGGCTCCCCCGGTGGGTCACACCTTTCTGCTGGAAGGGCGCCTCTTCGACTTCTGGGCCATCCGCTGGGAGACGCTGGAGGGCTTTGCGACGGGTCGGCTGCGCGGCTGGGCCTTCGCGCCGGCGTTGGTCGACCAGGCGCAGGTGCTCTACGCGCGCTCCGCGGCGCAGACGGAGCGTCTCTTGCGGCTGCAGGCGCGCATCCACGCACTGCAGTCGCCGGCTGCGCGCCCTCAGATGATCCGGCGGGCGCTGGGAACGTTCGCGAGCGTGCAGGCGTGCCTCGCCCGGCTGCGTCACGCCGCGGCGGAAGAGAATCTCACGGGCGCGCAGTATGCCGCGTGGCAGGTGATCGCCGCTGTCTGGGAGTCTCTGGCGCTGGCGAACCAGGTCGTCTTCGAGCGGGGCCTGGCGAAGAGCCTGCGCGAAGCGGAACGGTTCGACCACCGACCCGTGCAACTGGCGTCGTTGATCGCCACGCTCGCCACTGCGTCCGCTCCGGCGGAGCTGCTGGCGGCGGGCGAGCAGCTGGTTACGGAGACGCGCCGGGTGCTGCGGGACCTCCAGGACGAGCTCGCCGCGCCTGTCCCGGTGCGCGAGCAGTTCCGGGAAGCCTATCCTGAGATCAAGGACGCGGTGCGCAAGGTGCTGACCGCTTGCGAGCGCGGTGATCCGGTCGTCGCGGGCGCCGAGGCGTGGCAGCTGCAGGCCGAGGTCGTCCATATGCTCGCGCGGACGGCGATGGGGTGGGGGCACGGCGACTTCAACCGCTACGGCGAGCTCGCCGCGGCGTACCGCAACCTGGATTTACCCGATTTAATCGAAGCGGCTGCCGCCGAGGATCTGGACGAGCTCCACGCGCGCACCCGGCGCTTCGACGCCGTGCTGCGGCGCTTCCTGACGGAGCACGGCGTGGAGCTGGGAGAGTTCGCGTCCCTGGCGGCGCTCAAGCAGGCGCTGGCGCCCGGCGCGCCGGAAGAACGCAGCGCAGGCCCCGGGGAAGAAGCGCGGGGACTGTCCTCTGTGGTCGTCAAGGAACCCCGGTTGGGACAGGGCGCCGTCTGCGAGCCCATCCTGCGCGTGCTGCCTGACTGGTTCGGCATCGAGGAGGCGACGCAGCAGTACGTCCGCGACATCGACGCGCTGCCCACGCTGCTCGCCCTACTGGAGGATGAGGTCGTCGGCTTCCTGACGTTGAAGCAGCAGACGCCCTACGCCTGGGAGATCCATGTGATGGGCGTGCGCCCGGCGGCGCACCGGCGCGGGGTGGGGCGGGCGCTGCTCGAGCGGGCCGAGGTCTACCTGCGCGCCCAGGGCGCCGACTATCTCCAGGTCAAGACGCTGAGCGCCGCGCATTCCGACGAGGGCTACGCGCGCACGCGCCGCTTCTACCGCGCCGTGGGCTTCCGCCCGCTGCAGGAGTTCCCCACGTTCTGGGGTGAGGAGAACCCCTGCCTGCAGATGATCAAGGTGTTGGAACGTTCTTACGTGACGACTGATTATTAGAAAAAGAGCCACTTCCATGTTGAGGAGTGGGTAAAGGAGTATTATGAGCAAACGAAGGTATGCTAAAGCAGGAGCCATCGAGCAGCGATTTGCCGCCTGGATGCGGCAATATCACAATGCCGATATGATCCGGCGGGCGAAAGCCGTGCCGTTGCGGCGCAATATGGTGACCGTGCTGGAATACGCGCGCGATCATAAGGTCGTCGGCACGCAGAGCACCGGCAACATGCCGCTGAAACACGTGCGTGAGGTGACGGCGCACTTCGTCAAGCCGCCGGTATTGGATGCCACCATCGGCGATCGCACGTACCGGCTTCGAACGGAAGCGGACATCTGGCCTCTGTACTTCCTGCACATCCTGGCGGAGGTGGGCGGCCTGCTGGACATCGTACCGGGTCGCCGTTGGCGGCTCACCGAGGAGGGCGCAAGTTTTCTGCAAAGAGAATCCCTGCTGCAGCTCTACCTCCTGCTCTCGACCTGGTGGTACCAGACCAATTGGCTGGTCGCCTACTCCTTTGAGGGCATGGGAGAGGCGCTGCCCCGGAACTTTAACGTGATCACCCTGGCGCATTTGCGCGATCTGCCGGTGGGGGAATTTGTGCCCTTTGAGCCCTTCGCCGACGAGCTCATCGAGGCGACCGGTCTCACCTGGACGGCGCCGGATCCTGACGTCGCGAGGTTGGCCTTGCACGGCGCCATCTCGCGGATGATTATTTATATCCTGGTCTCTTTTGGCGCCCTGGAGTATAAGGTGCGCGAGGAGCCGTTGGGCAAGAGCACGATTAAGAAACTCGACGCCTTCAAAATCACGCCGCTCGGCAGATGCTTGCTGAAGGGCGTCGCGATCATGCTGGAGGGATAGGCCTTTCGTTGCCCCCGACTGCTGCGGATGATGGGTTGAGGGGGGCACCATTGTCTTACAGCAGACCGCCAAAGAGCGCGACGTCGCTGTCGACGCGCTGGACATCCGGCTCGACTACGGCAGCGCCGTCGCCGACATCGTATGGTAGGACCAGCTGCAGACACTCGAGTCGCTGCAGTTCAAGGCGGCGGGGTGAAGAAAAATCAGGACCATCAAACAGCAGAAGCTAATGGTATAATAGGTATAGTATATCCGTGCATGAATAATAGAAACCACAAGGTGTCGCTAATCAACCATGACCAGGGGTATGATCCAGTGAAACTTGACAACATTATCGACGCCATCCGAAATAAACGGATACGGATCACGAATCATGCTGACGAAGAAGCACAGGCAGACAGATTATCGTTTGACGAAATCTTCTTCAGCGTTTTTCAAGGTGAGATTATTGAATCTTACCCAGACGACAAGCCATATCCCAGCTGTTTGATCTATGGAGACACCTTCAGCAACAAACCTGTGCATAGTGTCTGGGCTTACAATCAAGAAAATCGGTGGGCGGTTCTGATAACAGTATATCGTCCCGATCCAGAGCGGTGGATTGCCTGGAAGAAAAGGAGACCAAAAGATGCTGCCTTTTGAACAATGTCCGATTTGCGGTGGTGAAATTGTATACAAAGAAGTCGAAAAGCTGTTGCGCGGCGGCGTTAATACCGCCGTGGTGACGGTGCAGGCCGAAGTTTGTCTGCATTGTGGTGAGCGGCTGTACACCAAAGAGACCATTGCTCGTTTCGAAGAAATCCGCGCAAAACTAGCGCGCCAAGACGTATCAGAGTTTCATCCTCTAGGACAATCTTTTCGCGTCGCTTTCCAGACATCGTAACACGCTGGAATAACCACGCCGTCGCCAGTATCACGCTCCAGAGCCGGCCGCAGAAGCTCGAGGCGCTGCAGCTGGGGGTGGTGGGGTGAGGGTAGGCTGTGCTCCCCGAGGGCAGCGCAAGCGAGCCACGCTGCTTAGAGCCGCCCCCGAGGACGGGGGCTAAGAGCGAGATAAAAAGAACTCCGAGTTCTCTGAGAACTCGGAGTTTTGATGTTTACTTCATACGTCACTGCCCAATCGTCAACAGCCGCCCGCCGCTGCGCCCGAAGACCTCTGGGAAGTAGAATTCCTTCGCTACCGTCGGGAGGACGTGGTAGTCGCCCGGCAGCGTGGCGCGGAAGGTGTAGCTGTAAAGAGGCGCAAGTCAATGGTATACTA
>CAZCPK010000222.1:279-7072 GCA_964500755.1 uncultured Anaerolineales bacterium | reverse complement strand
CACGTTCTGCGACATTGGCGCGGGTCTTCGCTGACCACTCGCTTCGAAATCCCGGGATTTACCGTTGAATTCCACGGCCTAGTCCTGCTCGCTGACGATCACGCGGCGCTGGAGCACGTACCAATCGGCGACGTTTCGGAAGCGGTCGCCCGTGGAGACCAGCGGACCGATTTGTACCCCCTGTGTCTTAACATCGACAGCGTGGGTATAGGACGGCACGTAGAGCGGGAAGGCCGGCACTTCTTCCATAAAGAGCTGTTGGAACTCACGATAGAGCTGCCTGCGCTCCTCCCGATCGATGGTGATGCGCGCCGCCTCGATCACCTCGCTGATGCGGCGGTGGCGGAAGCCGGCGTAGTTCTGACCCGTCAGGTACTGCGTCTCGTGCCAGAACGGATACGGGTCCGGATCCCCCGAAAGCCGCACGTGGACCAGCGCAGCCTCGTAGTCACGGCTCTCCAACGCGCCGTTGCGGACCAGCGGCGGCACGGCCTCGACGGTGACGGAGACGCCCTGCCGCGCCCATTGATCGGCGAGCGCCTGGCCCAGCGCAACTTCCTGCGGCTCATTGGCGACCAGAAGCGAGAACCGCAGCGGCTGCCCGACGCGGCTCCGCAGGACGCCACCCGATTCGGGGCGAACCCATCCGGCCTGATCAAAGAGCTGGCGCGCCAGCGCCGGGTCATAGTCATAGGACCGGACGTCCTCGGGATCGTAAGCCCACGTCCCGGGCAGCAACGGCGTCTCCGGAACGATCGCCTGGCCCAGCAACAGCTCGTCGATCAAGGCCTGACGATCCAGTGAGTAGAAGAGCGCCTGCCGCACCTTGGTCTCGGCAAAGGGTACCGTGTCCGTCAACAGCTCATTGAAGTAGAGCAGCGCCATCTCCGCCTGGGGCGCGGTGTAGAAACGCAGGTCCTCCTGCTCCCACGCCTGGGGCAGCAACTGAGGCGGCACCTCACCAATACCCTCGACCTGTCCGCGCTCATAAGCCTCCAGGGCAGCGCGATCCGTCGGGTAGAAGCTCAGGACGATACTCTCCAGGTAGGGATCAGGGCCATAGTAGCGCTGGAAGCGCTTGAACGTCACCTCCGTCAACTGTCCTTCTGCCACCACGACATCGGCGACGCGATAGGGCCCGCTCCCCACCGGCGCACGGTTATAGTCCAAATTCGGTAGTTCCGCCGCCGCGATCCCGGATAATAGATGCGCCGGCAGTAGACCGATGGTCGTGTAATCCAGGAAAGGAGCGTAGGGCTGTGAGAGGATGAACTGTACGGTCAAGTCGTCGACCTTCTGAACCTCCACCGTCTGCCAGAGCTGACTGACGTGCGGGGGTCCAGGATAGTCTGGGTCTTGCAACAAACCAACGGTAAAGACGACGTCGTCGGTCGAGACCGGCGTGCCGTCGTGCCAGAGCGCCTGAGAATCCAGGTGGAAAGTGTAGGTGATGCCCGAAGAGACGATCTCCCAACGCTGCGCCAGATCAGGCGCGACCTCTCCCTGCATGGTCATCCGGGTGAGCCCGCTAAAGGCCAACGCGGTGACGTCACTGTCGGCGTCGTTGTAGGAGGTCAGCAGTGGATTGAGCGAACGGGGATAGCCGCTGACGCTCTCCACGTAGGTGCCGCCGGGGGCCGGGCGGTACTCTGTGGTGTAGGTGGACGCCAGGTAAAAGAGCATACCGGCGGCGATAAGAAAACCTATCCCCACCAACAATACCTGCCAGCCAATACGTCGGAACATCTTATGCGCGATAGATAAGGAGTAAATGCAAGGACGAAGGAGAAAAGCGGGAGATACTCTCGCGGATTCTTAGCCTTCGCCCCTGCCTTGAAGTAAAAATGGTTAGCGTGCGATGACCACGTTGGCGATCGAGATCAAGAAGAAAAAGATCGAGACGCCTACGGTAAGCCGAAAGAGCAGGAGCTCGGGGCCCCGTCGTTTGCGAATCAGACTGGTCTGCCGTCCGCCAAAGACACCGCCGGTCCCGCTGCTCTGCACTTCCAGCAGAATCAGTCCTACGAGTACCACGCCAAGGATAATCTGTGCAATATTCAGGTAAGTACGCATCTATTTCTTAGCCTCCCAAAACCAAGTGCCCAGTTATTATAACACGTGGGCAGTGAAATGACAATGACTGGTTGATCCGGGGCTCCAGGGATCAACTTATACTCAAACTTTACGTCACGCGGCGGTAGAAGAGCGGCAGGGACTCCACCGCTTCCTCTGAAAACGTCAACGCGTCGTGGATGCGGGTAGCCGCCGCCGTCAACTCCGTCTCATCGTTGGCGTAGACGGTGAAGAGGGGGTCCCCGACAGCGACGTCATCCCCAACCTCGACGTGGACCGCAACGCCCACGGCGTGATCGATGGGCTGGCCCTTCTCCTCGCGCCCCCCGCCCAGCGCAACGACGGCCAGGCCGATCTCGTCCGCCTGGACCTGGGCCAGACAGCCGGCTCGCTCGGCCGTGACGATCTTCTTATATTCGGCCGTGGGCAATCGCTCGGGCTCGTCCACGTAAGCGACGTCACCTTCCTGAGCGGTCACCATCTCCCGGAACTTCTCCCAGGCTTCCCCCGAGGCGGTGGTCTGCTCGGCCAACGCCTTCGCTGCCTCCAGGTCGTCGGCCTGTCCGCCCAGGTAGAGCAGCTCCCCCGCCACAGCCAGGCAGTGTTCGTAAAAATTCGCCGGTCCTTCGCCGTGCAGGGTCGCAATCGCCTCGCGGACCTCGATGGCGTTACCCACCGCCGTCCCCAGCGGCTGATTCATGTCGGAGATCAACGCCGTCACCTTGCGTCCCACCTCCTCACCGATGCGCACCATCGCCTCGGCCAGCGCCTCGGCGTCCTCCAGCTCTTTCATAAAGGCACCGGAGCCGACCTTGACGTCCAGCACAATGGCGTCGGCGCCGGCCGCCAGTTTCTTGCTCATGATGGAGCTGACGATCAGCGGCAGGCTGGAGACGGTGCCGGTCACGTCGCGTAGCGCGTAGAGCTTGCCGTCGGCAGGGGCCAGGCGCGCCGACTGGCCCGCGATGACCAGCCCTACGTCACGCAGCTGCGCCTTGAACTGCTCCACGGAGAGATCCACGCGGAAGCCGGGGATGGATTCCAGCTTGTCCAGGGTCCCGCCGGTGAAACCCAATCCACGCCCGGACATCTTGCCGACGGGCAGGCCGCCCGCAGCGACCATGGGGCCGACGACGAGACTGACCTTGTCGCCGACGCCGCCGGTGGAATGTTTATCTACCACACGCGGGGCGACGTCGCTCAGCTCGAGCTGCTCACCAGACCGGGCCATGGCCAGCGTCAGGTCGCGCACCTCGCGATCGTTCATTCCCTGGAAAACAATCGCCATCAGCAGCGCCGCGACCTGATAGTCAGGAATATCGCCAGCCGTGTAGCGCGAGATAAAGAATTCGATCTCCTCGGTGCGCAGTGGCTCGCCATCGCGCTTCTTCTCAATCAGCTCGGTCATCCGCATGCACACTCACCTCCTGTTCCTGTGAAACGGTGTATTCGGCGCCCTAATCGTCCGTGTAAACGCCCAGTGCCACGGTTCCGGGACCGGCGTGTCCCCCGACGACGGGCGTCATGGTCATGCGATAGAGGCGCCGTGGAGCCATGCTCTCCGTCACCTCCTCCACGATCCGCTCCGCCGCCTCCTGAGCATCAACGTCGACCACGCCCGCAGCCGCGGGTCGGCGCCCATCCAGCGCTTCTTCGGCCAGCTGCAACATCCGCTGCAGCGCCCGGCGTTGACTCCGGATCTTCTCCTGCACTTCCACTCGGCCATTTTCGATAGCCAGCAACGGTTTCAGATTGAGCGCCGTGCCCAGCAGACGGGCCGCGCCCCCGATGCGTCCGCCCCGGTGCAGGTATTCCAGCGTGTTGACGGTGAAGAGCAACGTGGTGTTTTTCCGTACCTGTTCCACCCGCGCGCGGATCTCCTCCACCGAAGCGCCGGCCGCAGCCGCCTCCTGCGCAGCCAGCACCTGGAAGCCCAGGCCGATGGAGACGGAGCGCGAATCGATGACCTCAACGTTCAGATCCGACAGGAGCTCCTGGGCCTGGAGTGCGGAGCTCACCGTCCCGCTCAACTCCGACGAGATAAAGACACCGACGAGGGTCGAGGCCCTATACTGCTCCGCCGCCTCTTCAAAGAACTCGACGAACTCCCCGGCGGAGGGCTGCGAGGTGGTGGGGAAATCGTCCCGTTCTCGCAACCACTCATAGAACGTATCGGTCTTCAGCGTAACGCCGTCGATGTACGTTTCGTCTCCCCAATGGACCTTTAGGGGAATCACGGGGATATTGCGTTCAGCCGTAAGATCCGAAGGTAAATTGGCGGTGCTGTCTGTCACTACGATGATTTCTGGCATGTTTCCTCACATATATGATAGATAAGTTATTGATAAGAATCCCAGGATGATGCTTAGCTCGGGCAACTACCACCTTCAGCGCCCCATAAGTCATCCTATCTATTCTACCCCAGACCCCCGCCGGTCACAAGCGTTAGTCCAGGGGCAAACGAAGCGGTTCTAAGGCTTGCTAAGGTTGCTCAGCGCCTCCTGGCAATGCTTCCCCAGGTCATCAACCCGGCTGCGTTTGCCTTGTGCGCGGCTAAGCACGTTCTGCGACATTGGCGCGGGTCTTCGCTGACCACTCGCTTCGAAATCCCCAGGCCGAGAAAAAAGGGCCTTCTGCGTCTCCGTGCGATGGCCCTAGCCCTGCAATAACCACCCGCCCATCTTCAAGACCTTGGACAATTGTGGTAGAATAAGTATGTCGAGCAGGTGACGGATATGTTAAACGCTGAAGAGAGGCGTTCGAGCACGGACACACGCCGTCGCCGCCGGCCCTTAAGAGGTGCAGTACGAGAAACGTGGTCGCGAGAGGGCTGTATGCGCGCGTCTCAAATTTTCAAAGGCAGGAGTTTGCATGGCCAAAATACTGATCGCTGACGACGATAAGACGATGCTTAATTTGCTATCCACCTTACTGAAGATTGAGGGGTATGAACCACTGACGCAAATGCGACCCGAGCACATTATCCCAATGGCCCAGGAACATCAGCCGGATATCATTCTCCTTGACGTGCATCTGGCCGGCGGGGATTCACTCACCACGCTGCAAGCTCTAAAAGAAGATCCTGAGTTGCAAGACACCCCCATTCTGATGATTTCAGGAATGGAAATGCGCGCGGAGTGCTTGGAAAGGGGCGCCGACGACTTCATCCTTAAACCCTTCCACCCTCGCGAGCTGATAGAGCGGATTCACCGTCTCCTGGCGCCAGAGACTGCGTAGCTCGAATCCGTGAAGACGACGTAACTACCCAACACCACGAGAGAAGAACGCGATGACGCCTTCGATGGGCTCTCCTATTCGTGTCGCCGTCTTGACGGCCAGCGACCGGGCCGCGGCCGGCGTCTACGAGGATCGCAGTGGGCCGGCGTTACAACACCTGGTGACGACGACGCTCCAGGCCGAGGTCGTGGCGACCCAGATACTGCCCGATAACCGCGAACAGATCGCTGCCCAACTCCGTTCCTGGGCGGACGGCAACGCGGTGGACGTGATCCTGATCACAGGCGGGACCGGGTTCGCGCCCACAGACGTGACGCCAGAAGCGACCCGCGACGTGATCGAGCGGGAGGCGCCCGGCCTCAGTGAAGCCATGCGCGCGGCGTCCCTGGAGATCACGCCGCACGCCATGCTCTCGCGCGCCGTCTGCGGCATCCGGGGACGCGCCCTCATCATCGACCTCCCGGGAAGTCCGACGGCGGCCCGGGAGAACCTGGAGGTGCTCCTCCCCGCCCTCCCGCATGCCGTGGCGCTCCTACGCGGCGACCTCATGGCGCAGAGTACACACCAGAAATTCGGACATACGCTGTAGATGACGCCGGCCCGGGTCTGTCGGTAAACCGCATACGCCCGGGTCCAACCGCTACTCACACGGCAACTCGAAAAGGAAAGGGAAACGATGAAGATTCTATCAGTTGCGGAGACGAGGACGTTGGA
Organism: uncultured Anaerolineales bacterium; assembly: GCA_964500755.1. Lineage (GTDB taxonomy): Bacteria > Chloroflexota > Anaerolineae > B4-G1 > SLSP01 > G713. The sequence goes on along the minus strand of CAZCPK010000222.1, from coordinate 1,048 downwards.
AGAATCGGCCAACGCCGCCGGTCACAGTTACGCGGGCATGATGGAACTGGCGGGAGAAGGCGTGGCGCGGGCCATCCTGGAACAAAACCAGATGAAAGGTCGTCGCGCTCTAATCCTGGTGGGCCCGGGCAATAACGGGGGCGACGGCCTCGTCGCCGCCCGCTACCTGAGCAACGCCGGCCTCCAGGTCACCGCCTACCTCGCCCGCCCCCGCTCTCCCCAGGACGATCCCGTCTACGCCCGCGCACTCGAAAACGACGTCGAAGTGGTCGCCCGAACCGACGATCCGGAAGGAAAGCAACTGCACGATCTCGCCAGAAAAACACACCTGGTGATCGACGCGCTATTGGGAACCGGCGCCCAACCCCCGTTGCGCGGCGCCATCGCGGAGATCGTCGAGGAGACGCAGGCCGCGCTGCAGGCCCGCAACCACCATCCCTTGACCGCGCTGACGGATCCCATCGCAGCCAATCGGTCCCGTCCGCTAATCGTCGCTGTCGACGGCCCCTCAGGCATGGACTTCGACACCGGGGCGATCGACGAACGCGCGCTGTCCGCGCGGCTGACCATCACCTTCGCCACACCCAAAACGGGACATTTCCGCTTTCCCGCCGCTTCCCACGTCGGCAAACTCATCGTCGCCGACATTGGCGTTCCGGAAAGCGTCACCGTCGACGCCGCCGGCCCCGAGGTCGTCACTCCTGCCCTGGCCCGTGAATGGCTGCCCCACCGCCCTGAGAACGCGCACAAGGGGACGTTTGGCAGGGCG
>CAZCPK010000222.1:0-269 GCA_964500755.1 uncultured Anaerolineales bacterium | reverse complement strand
AGGGCGCTGGTGGTCGCCGGCTCGGTGAACTACACCGGCGCGGCGGGCCTCTCCGCGCTCTCTGCGGTGCGGGCCGGCGCCGGTCTGGTCACCCTGGGACTGGCGGGCTCGTTGCACGACGGCATCGTCCCCCTGGCGCCCGAGGTCACCTACGTGCTGTTGCCGGAGGTACTGGGCGCTATCGCGACCGACGCCGTGCGAGTGCTCAATGAGACGCTGCCGAACTACAACGCCCTGCTCCTTGGACCGGGACTGGGACAAGCGCCGGA
>CAZCPK010000221.1:0-7077 GCA_964500755.1 uncultured Anaerolineales bacterium | reverse complement strand
GAGGGGGTGGGGCCAAAGGCAGCGCTGTGTTTGCTCAACGTGGGGTGCGCTCGATTATGCACAATTCAGATTGCAAACTCCATAATTTTCTCCCATAGCAAGGAAAGTGTACACCTAACGAACCGGGAAAATGGATCAGCCCATTCATATAGAAGCAGATGTAGGGCTTCACCCAATTCCCGACAAGAGCCTCGCACCAATTGTCCACCCCAAAGTCTCGAGAACCACAAAACTCCTCTCACTGAGAACTAACTATAAAGCCGGTGCCACCGGTATAGACAAAACGTCAAATGAACGTTTGTGGTCAATCGGTCTTCGATTATGTTCTTTCTTTAGCATTAATGATCGTTTGATGTGTGTTTGAGATTGATAGACGAATACATTTGACAACTTGGGGGGTGTTGTGTATAATGTAAGCGCTTGCATAGAGAGTTCGACGTGGCGAGATTATCGAGGCGGTGGTCTCGCAGCTTGAGCGAAGAACATCTTGGGTAGGACCTGAATCAAGGCATTCCACATACTAAAAAAGGCGTCGTTGTAAGGCTAGCTCTGTTAAGAGTAGTTTTCTCCCACATTGGCTATTTTAGCTATTGCTCATATCTTGAGGCGGCGGTTACATTGACCTATGACCTTTGTCCCACGTTCGAGGAGGCACTAAATGGTGTCTCCATCGTCGAAGCGTAAGAGATGACGATGTATCTTCCTTTGTTAACTCAAGGATATCACTTCAGAACGACGATTCGCTGTCGCGGAATCGCTTCTTCTTACTACTTCTGGTTACCTGTTACCATCCAAGAAGCACTTTCCTTCCTGCTTTACTTCAGGCATGTCGTAGGGATACGACATGCTTTGTGTTTTATGGGTTCTTCGATTCTTCAGATTTGTCGAGGGGGGAGAATCATGATCTGTGCTGTGATGAGTATCCTAAAATGCGGAGGTTCAATATGAGAAAGAATTGGACGTATCTTTGTGTAAGTATGTTGATGATAGGCTTGTTGGTCGGGGGTGCTTTGAAGCTCCTGGCGCCTACCACGGTCGGCGCCCAACAGGTGAAAGTGGTAGGGTATGTGACCTCGTGGTCCGGTTCGCTTGACGAGGTTCAATTCGATAAGCTCACGCACGTCAATTACGCTTTCCTGTTGCCCAGTGACAGCGGCGATGGCAGCTTACAGCCCCTTGAGAATTCCCAGAAGTTGCAACGTCTGGTTACGGAGGCACATGCCCACGGCGTGAAAGTCTTGATCTCTGTCGGTGGGTGGAATGACGGCAACGATCAGGGCTTCGAGAAGTTGGCCGCAGATCAGGCGACCATTGACGTCTTTGTGGAGAACATGACCCAGTTCTGCGAGACGTACAACCTCGATGGCGTGGATATCGACTGGGAGTACCCGGATCCCTGGGGGGACTCCGCTCAGAATTACGCAAATCTGATGGCGTCGCTGCGTGCTGCCATGGATAGCCAGGATCGCTTGCTGACCGCAGCTGTGGTGGCGCTGGGTAATACCGGCGAGGGGGTGCCGGCGGAGGTCTTTGATTACGTCGATTACCTTACCCTCATGGCATATGATGGAGGGAACGGTGCTTCACATTCACCGTACAGCTACGCCGTTGATTCCTTGGATTACTGGCTGGGACGTGGATTGGCGTCTGAAAAGGCGATTTTGGGTGTGCCGTTCTACGGACGCCCGACCTGGGCTGCTTATCGCTCCCTGGTAGCAAACGACCCCGAAGCGCCGTATAAGGATACGACAGTGTACAACGGCACGACAACCTATTACAATGGTATTCCTACGATCAAGGATAAGACGGAACTGGCGCTTCAACGGGGCGGCGGCGTGATGATCTGGGAGCTGGGACAGGATACGACCGACGGGACGTCTCTGCTGCGCGCAATCGACGAGGTCATCAACGGCCCGCATCCCACAGAGACGCCCACAGAAACGCCGACCGAGACGCCCACAGAAACGCCGACCGAGACGCCGACGGTCACGCCGACGGACGAACCCTATCCGGCCTGGGATCCCAATGCGATCTACCTGACGGGCGATCGGGTGACGCACGACGGCAAGGCCTGGGAGGCGAAGTGGTGGACGCAGGGCGAGGAGCCGGGAACCTCGGGGCAGTGGGGTGTGTGGAAAGAAATCGGCGACGTTACGCCGACGGTCACCCCGACCGAGACGCCGACGGAGACGCCCACGGAGACGCCCACGGAGACGCCGACGGAGACGCCGACCGAGACGCCGACGGAGACGCCGACGGAGACGCCGGAGACCGATTGGCAGGCGGGCGTCTACTACGCGGCGGGCGACGGGGTGACCTATGACGGCGTCAGTTACGTCTGTCTGCAGGGGCACACGTCGCTGCAGGGCTGGGAACCGCCCAACGTGCCGGCGCTCTGGCAGGTGCAGTAGGGAAGGCGGGATAAGGTAAGTAGGAGCCGGGGAGTCGGAGCGCCCAACCCTTGCCGTTGAAGGTTGTGGAAAGGTGCAGGTAAGGGGTGGGGGTGGAGCAGCATTGATTCGACTCCCCGGAAGATTGGTCGTCGTTTGAAGTGCAGTCCAGCACGCCGGAGAGACCGGTGAGGAAGGAGGCGAAAAGAGGGAGAGCGGAAGAGGAGAGGCGGACGGAGAGTAGGAGTTGATAGGCGGTATAAGAGATGCAGAGACCTAATCGCACAAAGAGAGGGTATTGAGATGAAACGGAAGTGGCTTACAGCATTGAGTTTATTGATCGCCCTGGTGGTGGGTGTGGGGAGCGGGGTGCACCCGTTGGCCTCACGGCTCTCGGAGCCTCCCGGGGAGGTAGTGTTGACGGCGGGGGACACGGGAGCGGAAGTCGTCCTGCCGGCGAGTGACCTGCTGGTACTGCGGCTGGAGAGCAACCCCTCGACGGGCTACACGTGGGACGTGGTAGCCGGGGAGGGCGCGGTATTGGAGCCGGTGGGGGTAGCGCAGTTCGAGCCCGCGGAGGAAGCGGGCGTGCCGGGCTACCAGGCGCTGCGGTTCGCCGGCGTGAGCGCGGGCGAGACGGAGTTGGAGTTGGTATATCATCGGCCGTGGGAAGCGGAAGCCGAGGCGAGTTACACGGTGACGGTGGTCGCGGAAGGGGCGTTCACCGGGACGTACGAGCCGGACCTGCTGGAGGGGTATGCGCCGCCGGTCCCGAAGGAGATCGAGGCGCCGGGATTGCCGTCGCAGTTCAACTGGTGCGACCAGGGTGGCTGCACGCCGATCAAGGATCAGGGCAGTTGCGGCAGTTGCTGGGCCTTCGCGACGACGGGGGTCTTCGAGTCACTGATCAAGTTGCAGGACGGGGTGACGCGGGACCTGTCGGAGCAGTACCTGGTGTCGTGCAACACGGACGGCTGGGGCTGCAATGGCGGCTGGTACGCGCACGACTATCACCAGTGGAAGATCCCGCCGGGGGAGAGTGCGGCGGGCGCAGTATACGAAGCGGACTTCCCCTATCGGGCGGCGGATCTACCGTGCAACGCGCCGCACCCGCACCACGAGAAGTTGGACAACTGGGGCTACGTGCGACAGCATGCGGTGGCGCCGGTGGCGGAGTTGAAGCAGGCGATCTACGACCACGGCCCGTTGGCGGTGGCGGTCTGCTCGAACAGCGCGATGTCGCAGTATCAAGGCGGCGTCTTCTCCGGGCCGAGTTGCTCACAGGTGAACCACGCGGTGATCCTGACGGGCTGGGACGACAGCACGGGAACGTGGTACCTGCGGAACTCGTGGGGACCGGGCTGGGGTGAGAGCGGCACCATGCGGATCAAGTACGGCGTAAGCCAGATCGGCTACAATGCCTCCTACGTGAACTACGAAGGTGGTCCGACGCCGACGGTGACCCCCACCGAAACCCCGACCGAAACGCCAACGGTCACGCCGACAGATGAACCTTATCCGGCCTGGGACCCCAATGAAATCTACTTAGCTGGAGACCGGGTGACGCACGACGGCAAGGCGTGGGAGGCGAAGTGGTGGACGCAGGGTGAGGAGCCCGGGACCACGGGGCAGTGGGGGGTGTGGAAAGAGATCGGCGACGTCACGCCGACGGTCACTCCCACCGAGACCCCAACGGAAACGCCCACCGAGACGCCCACCGAGACCCCCACCGAGACGCCGACGGAAACGCCGGAGACCGATTGGCAGGCGGGCGTCTACTACGCGGCAGGCGACGTGGTGACCTATGACGGCGCCGCTTACGTCTGTCTGCAGGGGCACACGTCGCTGCAGGGCTGGGAACCGCCCAACGTGCCGGCGCTCTGGCAATTGAATTAAGCAGTCTGATTTCCAACCTGCCATTCTCTTCACCTCGAAGGGGATGGCAGGTAATTCTCCGAGCATAATTTGGGGAGGCGGAAGTTCGAGTGGTAAATGCCGCTCGTCAACCTAATTTCAAGAGAGGATAAACGCAGATGAAAAAGAAGTGGCTACTACGGATTGTCAGTCTGACGGTCGTGCTGACTGTGTTGCTGGGAAGTGGGGCGCAATTTGCGGCCTCACAGCCCTTAGATGAACCGCTGGATGCTTCCGGCGCCGAGGTGCCGGTGGAGTTCTTTGCCAGCGCGCAGCTGGACACTTATGTGCTCCGGGCAAGTGCGTTGGAGGATGTGGTGCGCTCCAATTTCCCGCTGACAGAGGAGGGGCCGTATCTCAAGGCCCTGGTGGATGTTGTTCGTGGATCCGCTGAGGAGCATGACTTCCTCGTCGTCTATCTGCTCCACAGAGATCGATACGAGAGTGACGTGGCGAAAATTGTGCTCGATGACGCGGGTACTGTGCTTTCTGTAACCACGGACTACGTGCCGGAGGCCTCTGATTTTTCGCGCCCGATGGATACCTACGGTACCTGTCCTGATCCGAACGTCGAGGTACTTCTCAGTACCTGCACCACCGAGTTCCAGAGCGCAACCCGCGCGATCAATAATTCCTACAATTTGGCCGTGAATGCGGGCTACGAGACGGTGAGATTGATCGGCTATCAAGAAAACACCGCCGCTATCAAGAACTGGTTGAGCTGTCCCAATCTCAAGTACTGGGGCCGCATCGGACATGGGTACACCGGCGGCGTGGTGTTGGCCGATGGCAATTTGACCGCAAGCTACTTCAATAGCGTGCAACTCTCCGATAAAGTCTTCTACTTCAACTCCTGTCAGGTCTTCAATAATCCTCTCAAGTCCGCCATTCTGGGCACCGGTGCGGCAAAATTCTCCGGTGGCATCTGCAACTTGTTGGTGGGAACGTCTGAGCCGGTCTTTCAGTGTTGGAATCAGCACAACTTCGTTCAGGATCCTCCGGCTAACGGGCAGGCGGACGCGATGTGTTACTGGAGCCAGCGCTGTGAACAAGATATGAACTATCCGCAGCCCGGCTGTCATGGATGTGGCGGACCAGGGCTGGTCTTCCCTGAGCCGGGTGACGACCCGACGCCGACGGTCACCCCGACGGAGACCCCCACCGAAACCCCGACGGAGACCCCCACCGAAACCCCGACCGAAACGCCAACGGTCACGCCGACAGATGAACCTTATCCGGCCTGGGACCCCAATGAAATCTACTTAGCTGGAGACCGGGTGACGCACGACGGCAAGGCGTGGGAGGCGAAGTGGTGGACGCAGGGTGAGGAGCCCGGGACCACGGGGCAGTGGGGGGTATGGAAAGAGATCGGCGATATCACACCGACAGTCACACCCACCGAGACGCCGACGGAGACCCCTACCGAGACCCCTACCGAGACCCCAACGGAAACACCCACCGAGACGCCCACCAACACACCGGAGACCGATTGGCAGGTAGGTGTCTATTACACGGCGGGTGATGCGGTGACTTATGACGGCGTCACGTACGTCTGTTTGCAGGGGCATACGTCGCTGCAGGGCTGGGAGCCGCCCAACGTGCCGGCGCTCTGGCAACAGAGTTAGTAATCTCGTGTATCGGGGAGTCATGCGCCGTGATGGGCGATTGCCCGATTTGAAGTGAGGGTGTGTATCGGAGGGGAGCGTTTTTCTTCCCCTCCGATGTACCCAAATTTATTTGAATTAAAAGTGATTGTGTGTACGTTATCAATCCGCATTTTTTCAAGTAAGGAGTATATGTCGTGAGGGAAAAAGTTTCGATCTGGGCCGTTGGGTGGGTAGGCTTCCTATTGGTCCCCCTTATGGTTTCGGTCTTTCTGGCGCCCGGACAGGATCTTTGGGCCGCGACGGCTACCCCAACGCTGCCTCCGCCGACGATAACCCCGACGCCTCTGCCGCCTCCATCTCCATCTGTAACAATCACCGCGCCGGGGACCGTGGACGTGGGGGAGGAATTCAATGTCAATGTCAGCATGCAGGGTATCGGTTTGCCCTACGTCTACATGAACGTCGATGGTCAGCGCGCCTACGTGCATAAATACACGGGCGAGCTGGATGTCTATCCGGTGGAGGCAAGCATTCAAACGGTCGGCACGCCGTTTTTCTTCCAGGCGGTGACGCCGGGCCAGGCGCAGATCTCGGCATGGATCAGTGGGGAGATTTGGGACCCTGCATGCTCCTGTTGGCGGTGGTCCACTCTGTCTGCCGATCCAATCACCGTGACGGTGCAGGGTTCCCAACCGCCCGCTTGGGCACCCTATACGGCGTATGAGGTGGACGAGTTGGTCTCATACGAAGGAAACGTCTACTCCTGCTGGCAGGCGCATACGTCGCTGCCCAACTGGTGTCCGCCTATCGTGCCGGCGCTCTGGCGGTTGCAGGAGTAGCGTTTAAATATTGGGAACTCACGTTGGCGGATTGGCGGCGTGACGTAGTTGATGGTTCAGTCTATGGGTAGAGAAGGAGACAACGACGATATGCAACGCGTACCCAAGATATTCGTATGGCTATTGCTTAGTGCTTTGCTAGTTGGTTCTATGCTCTCAACGACCTCGGTCGTGGCGGAAGAGACGCCTTCGATCTGGGTTCCGGACACGGACTATGGCTCAGGCGATCGCGTAATCTATGCGGGCGGACTATATGAATGTCTGCAACCTCATACCTCTCTGCTGGGTTGGGAGCCGCCTAACGTCCCCGCGCTTTGGAGCTACATC
>CAZCPK010000220.1:0-7078 GCA_964500755.1 uncultured Anaerolineales bacterium | reverse complement strand
ACACCGTGTTGCGCGACACCATCGTGGACGAGGGCGCGCAGGTGGACAACGTGCTCCTGAAGAAGTCGCTAATCGGGCGATGGGTAGAGCTCCAGGGCTCCTTCGAGCAATTGAACTTGGGAGATACGTCCAAACTTGAACTGTGACTTCGAGGTAGGTTGAGAGATCAGCGAAGGCGTAGCGAAAGGCGGGTATCGAGTGTCCATAAGCGGCTATGAGACACGCATGTGCGGGATAGAAGCACGTGTGCGCCAACCAATATCCATTCATAAACCAGGAGTTTTCAAGTGGCGTCATCACCACTATAGGTCTTAGGAGGGACCTTATTGACATGAACACACACCGTTTTGTAGCAGATCGCATGCATAGCATCCCCCCGTCCGCCATCCGGCGTTTCTTCGACATCGCCGCGACCATGGACGACGTGATTAGCCTGGGCATCGGGGAGCCGGATTTCGACACGCCGGCCCCCATCGTGGAGGCGGGCCTGGAGGCGCTCAAGCGGGGCGAGACGCATTACACGTCGAACTCCGGCCTGATCGAGCTGCGTCGCGCCATCGCCGAGCACGTCGACGCGCGCTACGGACAGACCTACAATCCTGCCAGCGAGGTGCTGGTGACCGTTGGCGTTTCGGAGGCGCTCTTTCTCACGATGGCTGCCCTGCTCGATCCCGGCGACGAGATCATCATCCCGGAGCCCAGTTTTGTCTCCTACCAACCCACCGCCGTTCTGAGCGGCGCCGTCCCCGTGATGGTCGAGACCTCGGCCGACCAGGAATTCCAGATCACCGCCGAAGCCATCGAGGGCGCCGTCACGGAGAAGACCAAGGCGCTCTTCATCGCCTCGCCCAACAATCCCACCGGCACGGTCATCGATCGCGAGCGCCTCAACGAGATCGCCGCCGTGGTCAAAAAGCACGACCTCGTCGTCATCTCCGACGAGATCTACGATCGCCTCGTCTACGAAGAGGAACATACGTGCTTCGCCAGCTTACCAGGGATGTACAAACGCACCGTCGTCCTGCAGGGCTTCTCCAAGGCCTACGCCATGACCGGCTGGCGGATCGGCTACGTCGTGGGCCCGGCGGAGCTGGTCAGCGAGATGCGTAAGATCCACCAGTATCTGATCATGTGTGCGCCGACGGCCTCGCAGTGGGCGGCACTGAAGGCGCTGGAGGTAGGCGAGCCCTTTATCGAGGAGATGCGGGCGGAATATAACCGCCGCCGGCTCCTGATCAACCAGGGACTTAACGACCTGGGGCTGGCTTGCAGCGAACCCCGCGGCGCGTTCTACGCCTTTCCCTGCATTGAGTCGACGGGGCTCGACGACGAGACCTTCGCCGAGCATCTCCTGGAGGAGGAACACGTCGCCGTGGTGCCGGGCCGGGCCTTCGGCGATTCCGGCAGAGGTCACGTGCGCATGTCCTATGCAACAGCCTATGAGGAGATTGAGATCGCCCTGGAACGTATTGCGCACTTCGTGCAGCGACAACGTTCGGCCTGATGGGACAAACGAAGCGGTTCCCAGGCTTTCTCAGGCCTCTCAGCCCTGCCCCCAGCGTCAGCTTTGTTCTCACCAGGGGGCGCCGTGAGATATGGAGGCCGTTTTCGCCCGCCGACTCGCTTCGAAAACCCTAATTCCACCCAAAACACCCGCAGCATCCTAAAAACACGCAATACGTAACATGGTTTACGTATTGCGTGTCATGTTCTTATATGCCAATAATTTGTTAAAATCAGATTAACAGGAGAGAGTATGGATTACGAAGCCGTCATTGGTCTGGAAGTTCACGCCCAGGTGCATACCGAATCGAAGATGTACTGCGACTGCCCGGTCGTCGAGGATACAGGTGACGTCGCTCCCAACACCTACGTCTGTCCCGTCTGTCTGGCGCTGCCGGGCACGCTGCCGGTCGTCAACCGGGAGGCCGTGAGATACGGGATGATGACGGCGCTGGCGCTCAACTGCACCCTGCAATCCACCAATGTCTTTTCACGGAAGTCGTACTTCTACCCCGATCTCCCCAAGGGCTATCAGATCTCTCAATACGATCTCCCCCTCTCCCGCAACGGCTATCTGAAGATCGAAGTCGCGGGAGAGACACGCAGCATCGGCGTGACCCGCGTCCACCTGGAGGAGGACACCGGCAAGCTGCACCACATGCAGGGCGGCGCGCTGGTCGACTACAACCGCGCAGGCGTACCGCTCCTGGAGATCGTCAGCGAGCCCGATATGCGGAGCGTGGAGGAGGTCAAGGCCTACGCCACCGCCCTACGCGAAATCCTGATCTACCTTGGGGTGAACTCCGGCGACATGGAGAAAGGCGTCATGCGCTTCGAGGCCAACGTCAGCATTCGCCCGGCAGGCAGTGAGACGCTGGGCACCCGCACGGAGATCAAGAACCTCAACTCCTTCCGTGCCCTGACGCGGGGCGTGACCTACGAGATCCAACGTCAGATCGAGGTCGTTGAGGCGGGCGGCGCCATCGCCCAGCAGACGTTGGGCTGGGACGAGAGCAAAGAGGAGACCTATCCACAGCGCACCAAGGAGTACGCGCACGACTACCGTTACTTCCCCGAGCCGGACATTCCCCCGCTGGAAATTGAGGAAGACTGGATCGAGGAGGTTCGCGCCGAGCTGCCGGAACTGCCGCTGGCGAAGAAACGGCGTCTGATCAAGAGCTACGACATCCGCCCCTACGACGCAAATCTGCTAGTGGAGAACCGCGCCGTGGCGAACTACTTCGAGGAAGCGGCTACTCAGGGACGCGAAGTCGGACTGGCGCCCCAGGAAGTAGTCAACTGGGTGACGGGCGAGCTCTTCCGCCTGCTCAACGAGAGCGGACGGATCCTCGAGGAACAGCATGTCACGCCGGCGCGCCTCGTGGCGCTGTTGAAGCTGCGGCAAGATGACGTGATCAACACGCCGGCGACCAAACAGGTGCTAGAAGAGATCTTCACGACGGGCGAAGCGCCGCAGGACATCGTCGAGCGCCTGGGATTGGCCCAGATCTCCGACACCGATCGGCTGGCCGAGATCATCGCGACCGTCATCGAACAAAACCCGCAACAGGTGCAACAATATCTCGAGGGCAAACACGCCGTCATCGGCTGGTTTATCGGCCAGGTGATGAAGGAGACGCGCGGCAAGGCCAACCCGCAGACCGCGCGGGAACTCCTACAGAAACAACTGGAGCGAGCAGGCTCCGCTTAATTGGATGCACAGGTACCACCCATCCATTACCGATCTATCCTAAAAGGAGTGTATATAGAATGTCCAAAGAGTTGAATCCCTTCAAGATGGCTCAGTCGCAGTTCGATCAGGTGGCCGAGCAGATGGGACTAGAGAAAGCCGTTCGGGACATGATGCGCTGGCCTTTGCGGGAATTCCGCTTCCAGCTACCGGTGCGCATGGACGACGGGTCCATCCAGGTCTTCTTCGGTTACCGGGTACAGCACAATGACGCGCGAGGGCCCGCTAAGGGGGGGATCCGTTTTGCAGCCAACGAGACGCTGGACACCGTGCGTGCGTTGGCGACGTGGATGACCTGGAAGACCGCCGTCGCCGACATCCCTCTGGGCGGCGGCAAGGGCGGCGTCGTCGTCAACCCCGCCAAACTCTCGGTGGGCGAGAAGGAACGCCTCTGCCGCGAGTGGATCGACGCGGTCTGGAAGAACCTGGGTCCGCGCAACGACGTCCCCGCCCCGGACGTGGGCACCAATCCGCGCATGATGGGTTGGATGATGGACGAGTACTCCAAACTGACCGGTCAATACACGCCCGGCGTCATCACCGGCAAACCCGTGCGCGGAGGGGGCTCCAAGGGCCGCACCGAGGCCACCGGCTTCGGCGTCATCGTCACCACCCGCGAGGCGATGAAACACCTGGGCTGGGAATCTCAAGGGAAGACCGCTTCCATCCAGGGCTTCGGCAACGTGGCGCAATACGCCGCCATCAACTTCCTGGAGATGTTGGGCGGCAAGGTCATCAGCGTCTCCTGCTGGGACAACGACGACATGACCGCCTACACCTTCACCAAGGAAGACGGCATCGATCCCTACTTCCTGCAGAAGATCACCGACCAGTACGGGACCATCAACAAGGACGCGGCCACCGAGGCCGGCTACAGCATCGAAGACGGCGACGCCTGGCTCTCCAAGGACGTCGACGTGCTGATTCCCGCCGCCGTCGAGGGCGTCATTACCGAGGAGAACGTGGATCAGATCAGCGACCAGGTCAAGATCCTGGCCGAAGGCGCCAACGGTCCCACCACCCCCGAAGCGGACGAGGTTCTGGAAGCCAACGACGTCTTCGTCATCCCCGACTTCCTCTGCAACGCCGGCGGCGTGACCTGTTCGTACTTTGAGCAGGTGCAGAACGACATGAACTACTACTGGTCCAAGGAAGAGGTCTTGAGCAAATTGGACGACAAGATGACCAACGCCTTCAAGGGCGTGCTGGAGACCTCGCTCGAACACGACAATCTCTTTATGCGCGATGCGGCCTATCGGGTCGCCATCCGCCGCGTGGAGTGGGCCATGCGGCTGCGAGGTTGGGTGTAGATCCCACCTCCCCCTCTCCAACCAGTAAAAAATGGCCCCCGTCTGTACGGGGGCCATATACGTAAGGCGAACATGGGCCCTACCTGTCCTTGAACGACCGCTCCACCCAGCTCAGCAGCGCCCACAGCGCCAGGATCAGCAGCGCGCCGGGAACCAGGCAGAGCAACGCGGTCACCACCGCGGACCACCCATAGACGACGCCGACGAGGCCGCCCCCCACGACAATCAAGACGAAGATCACTGCCCAGAGCAGTCGCCGCTCGGTCTGGCGTCGATAGTTACGTCGATCCACACCCCACCTCCAGACAGAACCGGCGGGGGGTAACCCCGCCGGTCACGTCAACAACATATTGTTTGCCTAAGAGCATATTTGAAAATTATCCCAATCAGACCTCCGAGGTCTAAAAATCGATCTTCCAATGTAGAAACAGTTGGTTGAGAACATACATCAACTCAAAACGCTCTTACCGAGACCTCGGAGGTCTCTACCTTACAATTTTCAAATGGCTTGTCAGTAGCGCAGCAAGGCGCCGACCTTGGCCTCGCCCATCACACCGTCATCGACGACCTGGACCGTGCCGCCCTTTTCCACGACCTGCGTCACCACGGCCTCGGCCGCGTCGGGAATCTCCTCGAAGTTGGCGCTGCAGAAAGGACACTTATCCAACGCCTGAGTCGTTAAGTAGCCACATCCGGCACACCGGTATCCCGGCTTATGATAATCGCGCTCGATCACCAGGATTTGGATACGTCCTTCGTGAGCGGCGCTCAGCGTCTCTCCCAAGCGTATCACGCCGTTGCTCCCCTTGGCAGCTGCAGTGATGACCGTCTCCGCCATGGCCACCTTGCGGCGCTGCCCCAACTCCTTCAGAATCTCCAGCGCCTGCTCGCGAATCTCGGCCTCGCTGGCTTCCTTGTCCACCGTGAAAGTGCCCACAACGATATCCTGGAGCGGTCCGGGTACTATCTCCTTGAAGTGAGCGACGTTGCGTTCGGCGCCGGCCAACAATAGACGACGGGGTTTGTGCTTCTGGCAGAAGCGCGTCAGGGCCTCGGCGGCGTTGCGCAGGTTTCTTTGCACCGTCTCCGCCGTCTTGTCCTTCGAGCCGCGCCCCCCACCCCGCATGTTGATGCGGGAGGAGCCACGCCCCTTGCGCGCTCCGCGCACCTCCTCGCCCTTAAAGACGTCCGTGGCCTCCAACTCTCCCATCTGAAAGACGAAAAAGCGGGCATCCTGTTGATCGACAACCGCGACGCCAAAGCGACCGTAGAGCCCACCGAGCTCGACCAGCGGGGAGATATACGGACGGTTCGCGACCGTTGCACCCGAACGCACGGGGACAGCCAGCGTCAAGGTGTGCCAGATATCCTCCGCCTGGCGGGAAAAGATCACCAGCCCCCGCCCCACCCAATCATACTCCAGGTCGACGTAATTCCTGACGGCTTGTAAGTCCTCGGGATCCGCGTCGTCTTCCACCTGCTTGAGAAGATCACGAAGCACCAGCTTATACGAATCCGCGGTCTGTTGGGTAGAATCAACGTTCAGGTAGACACTCAGAATAGGGCCAGACGTCTCGATTGCGGCCAGCTCCTGCAGCAACTGTTCATCGAACATAGCGCTATCCTTTCTCCATTGGATATAAATGTGTTCACACCCGATCCCAGACGGCGCCGGCTGTCAAGAAAACTCGTAGACCGACGCCCTTCAGAAAGTCTCGAACACATACTTGGATATTGGCTGGTGTTCGGCAGGAACACCAGAAACATGAGTATAAATTTGTAGGTCTGGTTCATCACCTCCTTACTGTAGGAAATCCTACCCTTGCCCAAAAACTCCTTTAAAAGCGTGACTGCGGGCCTAGTGGCAGCCCGCAGTCTTATACCTTTTTTCCTGTGTTACGCATTCTTGCATAACCCCGACCTTTCCTCAATCCATACAAGAGGTTCTATTGCGTTTTGTGATCTCAATAGACGCTTTCACGCCCTCTTTCTAAGGTATTTCCATTGTAGTCATTTTTCAGGGGAGTGTCAAGATGAGTTTCTCTAGTGAGTACCCACATCTCACCGCGGAGCTCGCGGAGACCGCTGAGATAGAAAGCTCGGTTTTTCTCTGGATGCTCAGCGCTCTTTGCGGTAAAAACAATAGGCGCAGTGAGCGATATCAGATTGATAGGTAATCAGACGGGATCTTCACGGATCGCTAACACGTCCTTAACGAGCCTCTAGAACGACGTTAATATTGCGACGTCATACTTGGACGTGAAGGATTCAGATCAAGAATACCCGCACGTATCTGACCTGATGGTTGAGTAGACGATGATAAGCGCGAACGCTTGAAAGCCTTCGTCAGGCAGGGCGTACCTCCACTCTAATCTGTGCAAGCAAATCCTCGGGGATCGGCGGGTAGATCCCCTCCCCTTTTTACAAACCCCCAGGGATTTCGAAGCGAGTGGTCAGCGCAGACCCGCGCCAATGTCGCAGAACGTGCTTAGCCGCGCACAAGGCAAACGCAGCC
>CAZCPK010000219.1:0-7085 GCA_964500755.1 uncultured Anaerolineales bacterium | reverse complement strand
GCGCCAAACTTACCCTTGGCTGGGGCACGGCTGAGTCAAGCACGCTTAACGCATTAGAAGTACTCCCGTTTCTAATAGTCCGGTACGTTGCTATTCAAAAGTGTCAACCTATTTCCGAACCTTCCCAAACGCTTGACGAGCAAGGGCCCTCTGCAAATCGGAGATTCGATCAACTCGCGCCCTCCACTCAACGCCCTGGGAAACAATTAAGTTTTTTCCGTTCGGAGATACGTGGTATAATTCGTGCGCTTCCTAAAAAAGAAAGAAGAGAGATATGCTTCCACTTATTCTTATACGCCACGGACAAGCGTCCCACCACGTTGACGGCACCACCGGCGGCTGGACCGACTCAACGCTCACCGAGCTGGGGCATCGGCAAGTCGCGCTGCTCGCCACGCGCCTGCAACAATGCCTACACGGCGTTCCGCTGCGTCTGATCAGCAGCGACCTACGGCGCACGCGGCAGACCACCCGACCGCTGGCGGAGGCGCTGAACGTCACCCCGGAGTTCACCCCGGCTCTGCGTGAGTTCAATAATGGGCGCGCAGCCGACATCCCGCGAAAAGAGGCGGAACAACTCCGCGTGCCGCTGGAGGGAAATCCACTGGACTGGCGCCCCTACCCGGAATCTGAGACCTGGAGGGAGTTCTATCAGAGAATCGGCGAGTATATGGCTGAGCTGCTGACCCATCAAGAGACGCCGTGTCTTCTGGTCTCGCACATCGGCGCCATCAACAACATCATTCTCTGGTGGATGCAAGTCGACGTTGAATCGCGCCGTCCCTGGATCGTCTTTGAGGTCTCGCCCGCCAGCCTCAGCATCCTCCGGCACAACCGGCACGCGGAACCGATGCTCAGTCGCCTCAACGACACCGCTCATCTCTATGCGGAGAATCTGGCGCCGCCGCTGCGCCTGTGCTCCAATGCCCCAGGCGGTTGGTGATGCTCCACAGCTCGCTGCAGAGCCACAGAGAGTCCAGAGAAAAACAGGTCTCTCTGCGTGCTCAGCGCTCTCTGTGGTGAAAAACCGCTAGACGCCGTGAATGGAAGTAGACCTAGCGAGAATCACCAATCAAGCGGGTGGAGATGTAAATTTCGAACATACGTGCTATAATAAGAAAATTGCCCTCCGAATTTTAGCAACCCATCTAAGGAGATGATAAGATGACTCAGATAATCGCCTATTGCGGACTGGCATGCAGTGAGTGCCCCGCCTATCTGGCCACCCAGGCCAACGACGACACAGCCCGGGAGCGCGTCGCCACTGAGTGGCGCAAAGCCTACGGTGCCTCCCACCTCACGGCCGACGATATCAACTGCGACGGCTGCCTTGCTGAGAACGGTCGGCTCTTTGGTCATTGCCAGGAGTGCCCGATCCGCGCCTGTGCCGCAGAACGGGGTCTTACCAACTGCGCCCACTGCGACGGCTACGAAGGCTGCGAACACCTGACCGAGTTCTTCAACATGGCTCCGGAAGCCAAGGCCATACTCGATCAGATCCGCGCCCAACTCGGATATGCCTGAGCTTCCCGAAATCGCCAATCTAGCTGCGCAGCTCCGAGCGCACGTCACCGGCAGCGTCGTGACCGGCGTCGAGGTTTTGCAGCCCAAGTGCCTCAATCTGTCGCCTGAAGACTTCGAGGACGCCGTCGTCGGAGCACGGATAGAGGGCGCCGACCATCGCGGAAAGTGGATCCACATCCGCACCGACCGGGGCCGGCTGCTCCTCAACCTGGGAATGGGGGGCGAGCTTCTGCTCGTCACCCGCCAGACCCTGCCGGAGAAGTACCGGCTGATCTTCAACTTCGCCGACGATCGGTGCCTGGTGCTCAACTTCTGGTGGTTCGGCTACGTGCACTACGCAGCGCCCGGCGAGCTGGTCAATCACAAGATGACGGCCAAGCTGGGCCCCAACGCGCTCGACGTCGACGCGGCGTGGCTGCAGGAGCACCTGGGCGGGCGGCGCGGACGTATCAAGAACTACCTGCTCAACCAGGCGGAGATCGCGGGAATCGGCAACTTCTACGTGCACGATATTCTCTTTCAGGCCGGCCTCCACCCCCTGCGTCCGGCGAACACACTCGCCACAGAGGATTTCGCGGCGCTGGCGGACGCCATCCACGCTCGCTTGAGGCTAGCGTTGGAGCTGGGCGGCGCCGACTACGAGCTCGACCTCCACGGGCGGAAGGGCGGCTTCACCCGTGAGCACTATCGAGTCGCTTACCGCGAGGGGGAATCTTGCCCCGCCTGCGGGGCGGAGATCGAGAAAGCGGACGTGGGCAGCACCAGCAGTTTTCTCTGCCCCCGGTGTCAACCGCGGTGCTAACCGCTCTCACAGGAGGAACGATGACACCCGACCGTGAAGCCGTCTTCGCCGAAATCGCCACGTCGTTGCTGGAGCAGCAGTCGCCCGAACGAGCGCAGGTAGTAGGCATCAGCGGCGTCGATACCTCGGGCAAGAGCTTCTTCGCCCGGGCTTTCGCTGCTTATCTGGAACAGGAGAACGTCCAGCACGTCGTCGTCCACCTGGATGACTTCCACAGTCCACGGAGGATCCGCTACCAGGATCCCGATCCCATCCAGAGCTACTTCAAGTACGCCTTCAACCTCGAGCTCCTGGACTCCGTGATTCTGGCGCCGCTCAAGCAAGGAAAGACCGTCGACGTCACGCTCTCGCTTCTGGACCTGGCGACGGACACGGAAACCCGCCAGAAGCGCTACCACATTGACCGCGACACGCTGGTCGTGCTCGAGGGCGTATTACTCTTCCGTCCCCCCATCGACGCCTACATTGACTGTCGCGTCAGCCTGCACGTCACCTTTGACGAGGTACTGCGGCGAGCGCGAGCGCGGGACATACCCCGATACGGACCCGATTTTCTGGAGCGATATCGCGATAAGTACATCCCGATCCAGAAGCGCTATCTGACGGAGCACCGCCCGCTGGAACGCAGCCACTTCGTGATCGACAACACCGACTATCTGCGTCCAGAGATCATCGCCCGGCGACCCTTAACCGACTGAGCCCCTGGCTATCCTACCAGGTCGAGCCCCTGCAACTGTCCAGTCCGAGATCCACCCGGTTGCCGGGCGTTTTTGTTGAGCGCGTCGCCTATGATAAAAGAGGCGGCAAACCGAAAGATTGGCTTCCGCCGCATCTTACCAGATCGGTCAGATAGAACGAGGGGACGCGATGCAGAACACGATATCACACAGGCGAGGCAAGAGAGATACCCAGCACTTACCCGATGGTCTCAGCATGGGCATGCTCCTGGGGACCATTACGGGCGGCACGTTGGGCATCCTGCTTATGTCCAACACCGGACAGGCGAGCTATCTGTTGCTGACCGTCGGCGGCGCCGTCGGCGGTCTACTCCTGAGCCTCGGACTCAGGAAATTGTAGACCACGGCACGGGATAGTTGAGATTACAGCATCCAGAGGTAATCTAGGGTTACCCCTTAGATTGGACGTTTGCGGCAAAGCAGGATGAGGCTACAATAACTGCAATTGAAATTACGGTATCAGGTGCGACGCACCTGATTACACTCTAATACCGTAATTTAAGAATTGAGAAAGGAGGGCAAGGATGAAATGTTGGGCCACGCTCGGTATCGTAGTGCTCGCCACTGTGTTGCTAGGCTGCACGGCAGAACCGGCAGCCCTGCCAGACACAACGCCGACCGTAGAAGAAGGCGCCAGCGTCACCGGCGCGACTATCAACGAAGAGGAGGCCGGTGAACGCCTCCCCTTCACCATCCCGGCGGAGGAGGCCGGCAAGGAGATCGGGCTCGACGTCCGGGGCGCGCTGACACGCGGTGAACTCCGCCTACAGGTGTTGGACGCCGAGGGGGAGACCGTCTGGTCCGAGCGTATCGCGCAGCCCGGCCCCTTTGGTATCAACACACAGGTCACGCTGCCGGAGGTCGGGGAATACCGGGTGGGCATTGCCTGGGAGGCCGACACGCAGGCCAGCTACAACCTCCACTGGAAGCCAGACGCCGTCGACATACCGGAAGTACGGCCCACGGCGTTGGTCAGCG
The DNA here is from genome assembly GCA_964500755.1 of uncultured Anaerolineales bacterium. Taxonomy (GTDB): domain Bacteria; phylum Chloroflexota; class Anaerolineae; order B4-G1; family SLSP01; genus G713. The sequence continues at coordinate 3,044 of CAZCPK010000219.1, read as the reverse complement.
GCATCGGCATGTTCGCGGTCGCGCTGGGCGCCGTCGTCTACGTTTCGCAGCGCGCGCCGGCGTGGAAGTATCTCGGGTTTGGCGCAGCGGCGTGGGTCGTCACCGTGGTGCTCAAGTTTATCTGGGCCGGAGCATTCAACGGTCCTATCTACCAGGCGCTCGACGCCGCGCTTCCCAAGACGGTAGGGGACGTGCTCTTTTACATCTACGTGGGACTGCTCACCGGCATCTTCGAGGTAGGAATCACCTGGCTGGCGCTCCGCTACACGCCCATCGGAAAGGTGCGGTGGGGCCGTGCGCTGGCCTTTGGCGTCGGTTTCGGCGCCGTGGAGGCGTTAATCCTGGGCCTGGCCTCCCTGGGCAACGCCCTGATCGCCCTCAACTCCCCCAACCTGCTGCCACTGGCAGCCCTGGAGAGCTTTGCCCAGACCAACAATCTATTGTATAGCCTGGCGCCGGTCGCGGAGCGATTCTTCACCATCCTGATCCACGTCGCCTCGAACGTGCTGCTCTTCTACGGTGTCCGACGCTCCGACACAGAGAAAAATGCCGCGCGCTACTTCTGGTACGCCTTCGCCTTCAAGACTGGCATCGACGCCATGGCGGCTTTCGCCCACTTCTGGGGCATCGACACGTTGGCCCGTCTCTGGACCATCGAAGCCATCGTCATCCTGTGGGGCGTGGCGGGCTACTGGATTACGCGTCGCGTCCACCAGAACTACCCACAAACGGCGACCGACTGACACTGCGCCGCAAAGGCGTCTCTACGTCGACGGTCCCCGCAGGGTAAGGGAAGGAAAGTCGACGATCTCAATGGTGGTGGAGGCCACCGTGATCCTAGCTTCCTCCAGAAAGTGCTGCAATAGCTCGCGGTGCAGCTTGTCCTGGACCGCGCGCCGCTCGTGGGCATCGACGACGTAACGCAACGTCAGCTCAATCCAGTTGTCCGTCATCGTCGTGTAGAGTGAGGGGATAACCGGTATGGGGCGCAGAACGGGGTAGCGCTGGAGCATGTCCGTCAGATCCGCCTCCGCCTGCGCCTGCAGATCCGCCGTGTACTCCTCGCCGTGCTCAAGCATGATCCGGGTCGCCAGACGCCAATCACTTTCGTAGGTGACCGGTATCATGATCTCGTCCCAGATATAGCGCCAGTAGCGGGTGAAGTTGACGACCGGTTCCGCAAAGATCATGCGGTTGGCGACGGTGACGATACGACCGGTGTACTGATCGGCCCTAACCCACTCGCCAATTTCCATCAACGTCGTGCGCATCGGACTGATGTCGAGGACGTCCCCAACGACGTCGCCGATCAGGATCCGGTCGCCGATCCGGTAGAGCGCGCCGGTCACGATGTTCAGGTAGCCGGCCAGGGAGCCGATCACCTCCTGCGAGGCGAAAGCAACACCCGCGCCCAGAATGCCCATGGCGACGGTAAAACTGCTGCCGAAGCCCAACCAGACCGCCAGGATGATGACGATGGTGAAGATCCAGATGGTGTTGCGCAGCAGCATATGCAACGTGTGGACGTGAGCCATGTCGGAGATACGTTCTCGCAGCAGGTCACGTAACAGCCGGTTGACGCCGACCGCGAGCAAGAGCGCAACCAACGTGGAGAGTAGCTTTTGCACGACCGGCAGCGAGAGAAGCTCGACGATTGTCTCTGGCATTATGCACCCTCCCTTTTCGTCGCCGCGCGCTCCGCGAAGACGGCGGCGAAGAGCAGCCCCCAGGCCCCCGCGGCGACCAGCGAGCGCAATAGATTGTAGATCGTCAGCACCAGACCCAGTCGCGGCGCACCTTGCACCGCCAGCCAGCGAATCAACAGCGGTTGGAGGACCGCTCCCAGTACACCCAGGACCAGGAAGATGGTGAGAGCTGCCGCCATCAAGCGCGCCGCGCGTGGGTACCGCTGCCAGCGCGCGATAGCGAGTCCCAGACCGATCAACCAGGCCAAAAAGACCGGCAACTGCACCGCCAAACTCTGCAAAATTGACCCTAACGTTCCTAACTCCATCGCTCTCACCTCCACCGCTCTCTCGCCGTCCGATCACCACCCGGGGAAACACCCTCTAGCGTAGCGCAAATTTGTACAAAGGAAAGTGACCCTGCATGTTTATAGAGCACCCAGTTCTATCCTGGTAATCACCCAACTCTCACCGCAGAGATGTTCTAAAGCTTGTCAAGTAGCACAGAGATTACAGAGAGAAGAAAACGGGCTTTTCTCTATGTGCTCGGCGTTCTCTGCGGTAGCAAAATACTGGACGCGGTGAAGGGAAGCGGACGCATGGGACATCCCCCCGGTTCCACCTCCCCTTGACCTTCTGCTCTCGCGTTATAGAATGGCTAGCTGCACTCACTATTCAACAGGAGCGAATATGAGCACCAGTGAGTTTTCCGTCAAGCGAGATTGGCAACCGGATCACAGCGCTCCGGGACGCTGGCTCTTTTCCCACGCCAGTCACAGCACCATCAACGTGCTGATCGTTGTGGGGCTCGTTCTAGGCGCCATCGGCAACGCGGCCTTGGCCGCCGTCGTACCCATGCTCGTCGGACGGGCCTTCAACGTGATAGATAGCCCGACCGTCGATCTCCAGGCGCTCGCGCACATCGCGCTATTGATCGTCGGCTCCCAGCTGGCGCGCGGCTTCGTCCTGCAGATGGCGCGCAATCTTTTCAGCGAGACGCTGGGACAGCGCATCGAGCGGGACATCCGCGACGAGCTCTACGCGAGCCTTATCGGCAAGAGCATGTCCTTCCACGACTCCTACCCCACCGGCGACCTGATGGCCCGCGCCACCAACGACGTTCGGCAGATCAATATGCTCTTCAACCCGGGCGTCAACCTGGTCATCGGTTCGGCGGCCTTTCTCTTTATGCCGCTGCTCACCGCGCCCCGCATCCACCCGCAGTTGATCGTCACCCCGCTGGTCTACCTGCTGGCCTACGGCTTCGTGGTGCGTAACTACCTACGCCGCCTGCGCCCCGCCGCCGAAGAGGTGCGCCACGAGTTCGGGCAGGTCAACACGCGCCTCGCCGAGGCCATC
>CAZCPK010000218.1:0-7134 GCA_964500755.1 uncultured Anaerolineales bacterium | reverse complement strand
GACTTGCCCGATCAGAGGGAATTCACCCGTGAGATTGGCGGCATCGGCGCCCAGGGAGATAAAGAACTGCCCGTTAGGCAGAATACCGAAAAGCCCCGCTTCGCTGAATTCACCCTGTACCTCCCCCGTGCAGAAGTAGCCAGGATGTCCCAGTCCCGAGCCGGTGGGATCACCACCCACAGCAACGAAGTTGTCCTGGACGAAGAAGAAGTCGGTCTCCTCGTACCATCCCTCGCGGGCCAGGAAGATGAAGTTATTGACGCTGACCGGCGCGTCCTGTGGATGTAGTTCCACGACAATGTCTCCCTGAGAAGTAGAGAAAGTCGCCTGATAGGTCGCATCGCTGTCGATCAGCATCTCGGGAATTTCACTGTACCGCGTGTCACGCAGCTCCATGATGGAAAGGAACGACGCGAGGCTCTGATAGGAGAGTCCCAGCTGTTGGGTGGGGAAAAGTAGATCGTTAAAGATAAACGACGGCGTGCCGGGGAGCTGTAAATCCTGAGCTTCCATCATCTCTTCCTCAATCTTGGGGAGATAGGTATCCTCATCCAGCGCCTGATCAAACTGGTCCACGTCCAGACCCAGTTCCTCGGCATATTCCGACATCTTGGCGCGAGCGTCCTCAACAGAACCCTCCTGCCAGTCGCTGCGCTCAAAGAGCAGGTCGTGCATCTCCCAGAACTTACCCTGAGCACCGGCGGCCTCGGCGGCCTCGGATGTGACCATAGCTTTGTCATGGATCGAGAGCGGAAAATGACGGTAGACTAGAGCGACCTCTGGATTTTGTTCGAGGAACTGGCTGAGCACAGGCGCCATAGCGCCACAACCGGGGCACTGGAAGTCGGAGTACTCGTAAATCACCACCTCAGCCTCCGCAGGGTCCGCTCCCTTAGTCCAATCCCCCTCTTCCGCCTCTCGAACGTCGATCGTCTGCAATTCCTGTACCTCACAGATGCCGGGCGCCGGGGTCGGCAAAGCTGCCGCTTCGGCCGCACCCTCCGCTTCTTCCATCGCAGGTTCCGAGGTAGCGGTGCTCGCCACAGGTTCAGGGGTCGCTGTGGGGTCCGGCGTACTCTCTGCCGGCGCACCACAAGCGCTCAAAACGAAAAGTGCGGCCATCACCAGCGCCGCAATACTTTGTATCCGTATCTTCATTTAATCTGCTCCTTATCTGTTTAATTTACTACGCAGTATACCATCATATAGAAGGAGAAGCAACCAGAAGGAGAGTGGGGCAAACGAAGCGGTTCTGCGGCTTTCCAAAACCCCTCAGAGACTCCCTGTGACGTTTGTCCATGTTATCAACCCCGGCTGCGTTTGCCTTGATCTTGTCTACGCACGTTCTGGGGTGGCGAGGGCGGTTTCGGTAATCGATTTGCTTCAAAATCCCGAGTGAAATCGCTCGAGCATCCGAATTGACCATCGAGCGACGAATGAGGAGAAAGACTCAAGCGTCGGCAGAGGGAGGAGGCCAGAAGGGGGGACGCTCCAGGCGCCACAGCCCGTAGAGTCCTGCCAGGACCACGATGACGCCCACAATGTAGCTTTCCAGCGCCTGGGCCTCGGTGACAAAGAGAGCGACGAGCCCCAGAATAAAGCCGACGATGTAGAGGATCAGGACCGCTTCTCTTCGGCTAAATCCGGCGTACGAGAAGCGGTGCGAGCTATGATCGGTCCCGGGGGTCGTCAGCGGGTTTAGACCACGCCGTAAGCGTGAGAGCACGACCAACGTCGTGTCAAAAATCGGAACACCCAGCACCAGCAGAGGAATCATCCACGTGATAAAAGGCTCGTTTTCCGGAAAGCGGAGCTTGATACCGATGGCCGCCAGGACGAAGCCCAGGAAGAGGCTGCCGGAATCTCCCATAAAGATCATGGCGGGGTTCCAGTTATAGATCAAAAAGCCGATACACGCAGCCATCACAGCGACGGAGAGCGCGCCCACCAGATACTGACCGGTAAAGCTGCACATCAAGGCAAAATGACCGGCGGCAATAGCCGCGATGCCGCCGGAAAGACCGTCCATGTTATCCAAAAAGTTGATGCCGTTGGTGATGCCCACCACCCAGATTATGGTAGCCGTGTAGTTGAGAAGGGGAAGCCGAAGCGTGGCAATCTTCACGTCGGTGATCAACAACAAACCGACCGCCAGAAGTTGACCGATCAATTTGACCCAGGGACTCAGGGTATAACGATCGTCCCAGAAGCCCATCAGGGACATCAACGTGGCGCCGACCAGAATCCCGCTAAGCTGATGGAGTTTGAATTGACGTCCCAGCAACAGCGTCACCAGAAGGGTGCTGGTGAAGATCGCCACGCCGCCGAGGCGCGGAGTAGGGACGGTATGCACCCGCCGACCGGGCTCCGGTTCGTCCATAGCGATGCGCAGTCCCAGCTGGCGGGCCAGCGGGGTACCCACAATGGCAAGCACCAGGACCCCGGAAAAGACGACCAGGTACGTGACCACCTTTATCCCCCGGGCTCCGACGGTGGCTCCACCTGTTCTGGCTGTTGAATCGCCGTGATCAACTGCTCGACGACCTCTCGCTGATCTTCAGGCGCCAATTGCAAGGCCTGGTTGGCCGTCTGCAGGGCTTGCTGAGGCTGACCTTCATAATAGTAGGCGATGGCCAGGAGACGATACATGTCCCAGGTACGGTTGGTCCCGGCGCAGTACTCACTGGTGGGTTTTAGCGTATCAATCGCCTGGGTCCACTCACTTTCCTGGATCAATAAGTTACCCAGGTTATAGCGCACGGCGCAATTCTTCGGGCTAAGGGCTAAAGCCTCCTGATAGGCATCAATGGCCCCCGCCTGATCCTGTTGCACGTTCTGCCAGACATCTCCTAACGTCATCCAGGTCTGTTCAAACTCGGGATCCAGGTCCAACGAGTGAGAAATCGTCTCCTGGAACTGCTCCCTGTTCTGAAAATCAAAGGCGTAGAGAATAGCCAACTCGTTCCAGAGCACGGCGTTGTTGGGGCTCAACGTGAGCGCCTTCTCGTAGTTCTCCCGAGACAGTTCCAACAGCTCCTCTCGCTGTTCCGAATTGGAGGTGAACTGCGACCAGCTCCGGTAGAAACGGGCCAGGTTCGCGCTATGATCGGTGTTCAAGGGATTGATCCCGCGGGCTTCTTTCAGAACACGCTCCGTCTCCCGGAGGAGCTCCTCACGCTGCTCAGGCGGCGTCTCCTGGGGCAAGGTCTGAGAGAGCTCCAGATAGGCTTTCCCCAGGAAGAGATGATAGTAATCCTCGCGCGGCGCCAGGTCAATGCTTTGTTCCAGGTGCGCGATGCCAATCTGCTTCTGCGTGAGATCGCGACTGTTAGCAAAGGAGTTGCCTTGCTTGAAGACGACGTCAGCACGGATGAGATCGTAGGAGTAGTTGCGGATAAGAAAGATACCTAATAGGAGCCCAACCGGCAGAATCAACAGATTGTACGGCTCGATCCAGGCCTCAAGGTTCTCCCGCTCTTCTCCCATCAGAAAGAGCGCGGCGGTGATCATAACGAAGAAGATGAGCGTATAATAACGTCCCAGCACTTTACTCAAGCGCATGGCGACGCCCACGACGCCCTCAATCGTCTCCACCTGGATGCGCGGTAACCGCGCGTGAAAAGCGGCCAGACTGCTTCCGTAGATCAGGAAGCCCAGGAAAACGACCGTGAAGTAAATCGCCGCAGCGCTGAGGCCTGGAGAACCGCGTTCTGTAGCGAAGCGTCCCTCACCGTCCATCTCGCCCAGGCCCACGACGCCGAAGAGGACGCCGGTGAAGACGATAATCATCAGCGCCCCGAGCGAGGCCCGCTGTTGCGTGTAGATCGTAGTGAGGGATTGCCAGAAGACGGGGCCGCTTTCCGTCAGGCGTTCGGGGTTAGTGATAAAATCAAAGGCCAACGTTCCCAGGAGGAAGAGGGCCAGCATACTCAAGGCCAGCACCGACCAAGCCCAACCGGTCGACGGCTTCTCCCTGCGCCGGGAACGACGACGCGGCTCCGGTTGAATTAGGGGTTCGCGGGCAGGGAGCCAACGATACCCCAAGACGACGAGCAAGCCCGCCAACGTCCAGAAAACGGTGCGTGTCGCAGCAATGGCGATACCGAAGTTGATCTCAACGAAGTGAGCCAAAACCGCGGTGACGATGCCGCTGATGAGCAGGGCGTGGGGGTGGAACTCCGGGCCATCACTGTCGGCAAAGGGCTCAACGCTGAACAGTATCTGGAACGCCTGCCAGGTGAGATAGAGACCGAGACCCACCACAACGCCCAGCGGGATAGCCACGGCAAAGAAGTAGAGATGCCCCAACGACCAGAAGAGGATAAAGAGGGCCAGAGAGACAAAAGTCATCAGACCAAAATAGATCCAGCCCTGTCGGCGATTGTTGAGCAAGCCCAGCCAGCGCAGCGCCCAGTAAAAGACGCTGCCAAAGGTAAAGAGATAGACACCTAATCCCAGGATGCCGGTGATGATCACCGAATCCAACGTCTCGTTGTGAGAGCGGTCAGGAGATGCGTTACGGGCCTCGTAATGTCCCAGCTCGGGCGGATAGAAGCTGTTATAGCCCACGTACATCGACTCAGGCCCGTAGCCGATCAGGGGACGCAGCGCGTTGAACGTGTCCTTGCTGCCATCCGGAAAAGTGATAGGTGCGTGCGGCGCGATCATCTCCATAGCGCCTTCCCAGATCAAAATTCGAACTTTGCCGGTTCCGCTTTCCCACTCAAAGAGACGGGTCATGCGATTCAACGCGCTAATATCGTTCACGCGATCCTTTAGCGGACCGGGCACGTTGATCGCCAGGAGGCCAAGCGCGGCGATGAGCCCCAACGCTAACCAGCCAATCCACAGCCAGCGCCAGCCTCGACGCTCGACCACATAATAGAGCCAAAGTCCGCCGAAGGCGAGTAGCGCGAGACCGCCGCCCACAAGCACACCCGCTGTACCGGACAGGGCCAGGTTGCCCAACCCAAACAACCCACCGGCCAACAACAGCGAGACGAACCCAAACCCAAATCCGTTAACCAGGGCACGAGGCCACGGTAGCGGCGGCAGGTCTGTCTTCTCGGCTATCGCTCGCCGCTGTAACTGCATTAGCAAGAGATAGGGCAAGAGAAAGAAAGCGGCAGCCAGGCCCAGCCAGGGACCACGACTGCGCGCCCACCAGATAGTCAATAATTGAACCGCAACGATAAAAATATAACTTGAGGCCCGCAAGATGTCACTGAGCCGCGCTTCCTCGCGCCCCAAAATATCACGGAAGCTCTGCACAATTCTGACGAGTGTCAGGGGAACAATCATAATAAGATAAGCGGCGACGAAAATGGCGTTCCCCATATTCGAAGCGACGCGCCGCTGTACGTCGCCGGCCCACGGAAGGGGATCCAGCCCATTGTGCTGAACGATGCCATAAAGCGCGACCGGCAAACTGCTCAAGATCAGCATCGTAATCAGCCGGTTGAGCTGAGCGCGCGTGCGCAGCGTCGTCAGAACGGCGAAGAAAAGAACGAGGTAACCAAACAGCGTGAAGGTACCCTGAAGTCGCTGGTAGCTCCCCACAAAACTGGTGTAGGGGACCAGCGAGAACAAGGAACTGATAAAGTAGATCGCCATGGTCAACAGCGCTGGCAGGACCATGGGCGTACGCAGGTCGACGCGCAGAGGTTTCTCTCCTCGCAGCATCCGTTCGGCGAAGCGGGCCAACCATACTACCGCCATCACAAGAGCGAGCGACCGCAACGTCGTCAACTTATCCGGCTCAAAGACCCGGCTGGAATAAACGTTGAAGAAGACCGGAGTGACGGCTACGCCGATGAGCCAGCCAATCTCCAGCGCGCGCTCACAGAATAATCCGAATTTCGATACAGGCTTCATGATAAATTATACTCCTACGTTGTAACGTTACCCTCATCAATAAAGATACTGGCTTAGATTCCGAGTTTTCCGACTACGTCTGTTTGCGACCATTCTATCAGCCCCGGCCCCTTTATGATACCTAGCTATAATAAAAAAACAACCCTAAAATTTATTCTATCCCGACGAGCCTGGAGAAGCGGGCTTCCCTGGAAAAAGACTCACCTCAGGGACCTGCGGGGGACTGATAACGCGGGCGTATTCAACGGGCGTTCCTATGGAACCAGCCGGTTATCCTGCGTCCGCACCAGAAGCACCAGCAGGTCGTTGACGTTGGTGCCGGTTGGACCGGTGCGTAAGAGGGCGTCTATACCCTCCAAGAGAGGATAAGAGTTATTGTCCGCAAGTGCCGCTCGTGGGTCGTATCCCTGCGCCCGGGCGCGCGACCATGTTTGACCGTCAACCACTGCGCCGGCGGCGTCCGTGGGACCGTCAGTCCCGTCGGTCGCCAGCGCCATCAATGCAACCCCCTCCAAGCCGGCCAGTTCTATGGCAGCAGCCAGGGCCAGTTCTTGATTACGGCCGCCCTTCCCCGCGCCGCGCACCGTGACCGTCGTTTCGCCGCCCCAGACGAGACACGCGGGCGGCGCACAGGGATCTCCATGGTGGACGACCCCCTTGACGAGCGCCGCTGCGACCTTGGCGACTTCCCGCGCCTCGCCTTCCACGTAGGTCGTCAGCAGGAGCGCGCGGTAGCCTAACTCCGTCGCCGCCTGCGCGGCCGCCTTGGCAGCCAACCGATTAGAGCCGACGATATAATTTTGCACACGGTCAAAGAGAGCGGCACCGGGCTTGGGGGTTTCTGCCCTGGCCTGCGTGCTGCGGCCGGCCTGCAAGTGCCCTTGAACAGAGGAGGGGACCTCCGCGAGCAAAGCGTAGCGCTTCAACACGTCCCAGGCCTCTTCGTAGGTGGTGGGATCGGGAGCGGTTGGGCCAGAAGCGATGACGTCGAGCCGCTCACCGACGACGTCGGACAGAATCAGCGCCACCACCGGCGTAGGCGCTGCGCACCGGGCCAGCTGCCCGCCCTTCAGTTGCGAGAGGTGCTTCCGGACAGCGTTGAGCTCGTCGATCGTTGCACCCGAGCGGAGAAGCAACTCCGTCGTAGTTTGCAGATCGGCGAGCGTGACATCCTCCACGGGGAGCGGGAGCAGCGCCGACCCCCCGCCCGAGAGTAGCAACAGCACGCGGTCCTCGGCCTTTGTAGTGGATAGAAGGCTC